>VAZL01000074.1 GCA_005883445.1 Alphaproteobacteria bacterium
GCCCCTGGTGGCGTTCGCCACTTGGGACGATCTCGCCGTCGCACGCAAAGACCCCGCAGCCGCGGGTGCCGGCGCTGACGCCGAAGCGGTCGAAGGCATCATGCTCAAGCGCCGCGATGCGCCCTATTTGCCCGGCCGTCCCAAGGGCCCGTGGTGGAAATGGAAGCGCGATCCATTCATCGTCGATGCGGTGCTGATGTACGCCCAGCGCGGCCACGGCAAGCGCTCGTCCTATTATTCCGACTATACTTTCGGAGTCTGGACCAAGGGCGAGGACGGTGACGTGCTCGTGCCCGTTGGCAAAGCTTATTTCGGTTTTACCGACGAGGAGCTCATTCAGATCGATCGCTTTGTCCGCCGCAACACCGTGGAGCGCTTCGGCCCGGTGCGCGAAGTGGTGCATGAGACTAATCAGGGCCTAGTGATCGAAGTCGCCTTTGAGGGTTTGCAGCGCTCGACGCGGCACAAGTCAGGCTTGGCCATGCGCTTTCCGCGCATCAACCGGCTACGCTGGGACAAGCCGCCCGGCGAAGCCGGCCGGCTGGAAACACTCGAACGAATGCTGGAAAAGATCGAGACCGGCCGCGGCGCGACCGCAGCGGCGAATCAAGCTGATAGGATGTTGTCATGAGCATGCCGACAGAGCGGCCGATGGCCAGCAATTATCTCAATCGGTTCTTTGGTGGGCCGCCGTTGTCGGTCATCTTCCGGCTGATCCTGCTGTCGATCCTGATCGGGGTGATCCTGGAGATAATCGGGCTCGATCCCTGGAACCTCATCGAAAGCTTGAAACGGCTCGTGCTGCACATCTGGGACATGGGCTTCGATGCGGTGCGTTGGCTCTGGCGCTATCTCCTCCTCGGCGCCGCCGTGGTGGTACCGATCTGGTTGGTCGTGCGCGTCATGCGCGTGGCCAAAGGCCAATGATTGTACTTACGCGCCGCCCGGATTTCGGGCCTGACTTCGGGAGGACATGGAGGAACCGGCGAAACCTCATCTTATGCCGGCCACTTCTCCGCCGTCATCGCGGCAGCGTCTGCCCCGACAAGCTCGTCGATTCTCGCCTGCCCAGCTCGACGCAGCACTTCCGACAGCTCGGATTTGATGGCCACGACGAGTCGCAGCCCGTGAAACACGAGCGCACTGTAGAGCTCGATCAGGGACGCACCCGCTCTGATCTTCGCAACAGCCGCTTGGCCCGAGTCGATGCCGCCCACGCCGATGAGCGGGAACGCACCCTCGACCCGCACATAGGTCTCCGCCAGCATGCGCGTCGCGAGCGCGAACAGCGGACGCCCAGACAGGCCCCCTGGCTCCCGTGCCGTCGCTTGATCGCGCAGCGTCAGCGGCCGCGCCAGCGTGGTGTTGCCGATAATCATGCCGTCGACACGGTGCCTGCGCGCCGCTCCGACGATGTCATCGAGTTCGCCGAGCGTGAGATCGGGGGCGATCTTAACCAGCAAGGGCGTCGGTCCGGCCACTCTGCTCATGCGCATGCGCGCCTCAACCACCCGCGCCAGAAGATGGTCGAGCATCTTCGCCTGCTGAAGCTCGCGCAGGCCCGGAGTATTGGGCGAGGAGATATTGACGGAGAAGTAACTCGCTACCGGAGCAAAGGTCTCGATCAAGCGCACATAGTCAGCGATGCGGTCGGCGCTTTCCCTGTTCGCGCCGATATTAACCCCGACGATGCCACCTTCGTGTGCGCGCGCGGCAAGACGGCGCAGCACGGCGGCGGCGCCCTCGCTGTTGAAGCCCAGCCGATTGATCACGCCCTCGTCGCGGTTGAGCCGAAAGACGCGCGGGCGCAGGTTGCCGGACTGCGGCAAAGGCGTGACGGTTCCAACCTCGACGAAACCAAAACCAAGCTTGAGCAACGCGTGGGCTACCTCGGCATGCTTGTCGAAGCCCGCTGCCATGCCCACCGGATTGGGGAAATTGAGCCCGAAGGCACGCACGGCGAGCCGCGGGTCGTCCGCGACCAGCTTGGCGAATGGCGGCAATTTCAACGCGCGGATCGCAATCCGATGGGCGTCCTCGGGGTCGAGCATGCGCAGCACCGGCCGCGCAAGCGACTCGAGCAGGCCGATCACGGCATAAGCTCCGGAAAGACGTGCTGTTGATCGATCCCAAGGGGAAGCGGCCTAACCCACAGCACGGCAGCGAGGGGCAGGTCGCCGTAAAGATGCGGAAACAAATCACCGCCGCGCGAGACCTCCCATTTTAACGCATCGCCGAGCGCGTCTGCGTCGACCGCGATCAGCATCAAATCCTCAGCCCCAGCAAAATACCTCGTTGCGGTGTCGCGGACCTGCGTGGCGGACGAGAAGTGGATGAAGCCGTCACGCGCATCGACGGGCGCACCGCGGAATACGCCAGCACGCTCCGCCTCGCTCCAGAGCACGTTTGGGCAAATTTTGTAGATGGTCCTCGCCACGGGGCCCCTCATTCGGCTGCGAGATTGGATGTCCCTGAGATCAATCCCGTCCGCCAAAGTACGACAGCCAGTTAACTCCGGCTGCGCCGCTGACCTCAAGCACAGCAGCGCTTGGGGCCACGCCTTTAGCGACCAGCGTAGCAAATGCCGTTGCGCTTGAGATTGCATTATTTTATTTTGAGCGCAGGGGTTGCAAGTACCGAGAAACGGTCCCGATGATCGGGTTGGCAGAGCCCAGCGAAAGACGGCTACTTCGATGGGGCGGGCTTTCCAGTCGGTCCCGACTGGGATGAGATTCCTGGCGCCGACGACGGACACGCTGAGCGGCTAGCGATTTCCGGCGCCGCTACCACGTGCTGGAGCGGCGCATGGCAAAGTTGATCGAGCCGCGCTCGATCCCGCTCACGCCGCCGGTAACGGTTGCGCACTTTTGTCGGCCACACATGTGTAGTATGAGCGTGAACGGATATGCTTCCACAAAAGTTCGATATCGTGAGATCACCGCCGAGAGAAGGACAATGACGACATTGCAAATGGTTCGACGTGAGGCTTCCTGCGCGTGTTGCAGAGGTTTTCTCGATGGCAAATTCAATCGCCGGCACTTTGTACGGGCCGTCGCGATAGGCGCTGCGACGTTTGGGCTCGTTCCATACATCGCGCTTGCGGCCGAGGGGAACTATGAGGCGATGATTTTGTCCTGCATCGATCCTCGTATGCAGGAGCCCGTACACAAATATACGGTGGAGCAGAACTTAACCGGGAAGTTCAGCCTATTCGTGATTGCTGGTGCAGCGATCGGCGTCGTCGCGCCCGCGTTCAAGGAGTGGCACAAGGCATTTTGGGACAATCTCGGCACGTCGATTCAGCTGCATCATATCAAGAAAGTCATCGCAATCGACCATCGCGATTGCGGCGCTGCAAGGATTGCCTATGGCGAGGCCAAGGTCGCAAACCCGCAAGTGGAGACCGAAACGCATAAGGCGGCGCTCGCGGAATTCCGCAAGCAAGTCGGAGAGCGCCATCCACAGCTCGGCGTAGAGACCGGCCTGATGGCGCTCGACGGCAAGCTGGAGATGTTCAGCTGACCGCTTGGGCGAGTCGCTGCTGCAAGATCACCCTGCAGCGGCGCTGCCCGTGAAAATGCAACCGTTGCGATCCCATTGCGCCGGGGTTAGCGCGGAATGCTCCCGACCGCCTCAGCGATTCCAGAACAGCCAGCCGGCACGGGCGAGATAGATCGCGCTGATGGCGAAGATGATCGCGCGCGTCCACTGCCGAAATCCGTGATCGGTCATTCGCTCGATGACGAAAGGCGCGAGCGAGGTGCCCGCAATCGCCAACAGGACCGCCGGGCCGGTCGCCCAGAGCGGCAGATCGCCGACGCCCGATAGCGAGCCGAAATAGAGCGCGCGCACGATGTGACTGAAGGACTGCGCGACGGCCTTGGTGGCATTGGTCGTCTTGCGATCGAGCATGCTCTTCTGGAAGAAGATGTCGAGAAAGAGTCCTCCGACCCCTGCCAGAATCTGGATGATCGTGGTCGCCAGGCCGGTGATGAACGGCACGCCCCGCCACTCGATGTTTGGGCGCATGGCGGCGGGGAGAGCCTCCACCACGAACGGCATCAAACCAAGTGCGAGGTAGACCATCGCCTTGTCCGGAACGAACGCGATCGTCCACATGCCGGCAAAGGAGATGGCGGCGCCGACCACATACCAACCGAGAATGGGCCACAGCACGTATCTGCGCCACTGCAAAACGCGCCAGCCATTGGCGAACAGCTGGATGATTGAAAAAAGAATCATCCCGGTGGCGACGTCGAAATAGTTGAGCAGAACGCCGAGCAGCACCATGCCTCCGGCCATGCCGAAGACGCCGGAGAGAAATGAAGAAAAGACGATGGTGGCTCCGATAAGAGCCAGGACCGAAGGGGTCATTGCGGGATGAGCTTAGGACAACGGCCCAGTGTCCCTCACCTGCGCTCTGCCCGCAAGGACAGCCAGCCGGCAATGGTCGCGGCAGCGAGCGACGCGCAGCATTGGCGATGAGGCAAGCAGCGTTTGTTGGACGTCGGCACAAATGAAAGACACGCGTTTTATGCCGACCTCGCCAGCGCGCCGTCGATCATGTCGATCGTGTTCTGGAGCCCGTACACCGCCACGAACGAGCCGAAGCGCGGACCCTTCTCCTGGCCGAGCAGCACCTGATAGAGCATGTTGAACCAATCGAGCGCAACGCCCGGCTTGCCATCTTTGCTCTTGATCTTTCCGGTCTTGTCGAGAAACGGCTCGCGCCGGCCGACTTCGTAAACCACCTGCTGGATTTGCTCCGCGGTCGAATCAGCCGGGAGCTGCGCGAGCGCCTCGCGCAGGTCGAGAAGCGCGGCACGCTCGCCCTCGCTCGGCTCGCGAAACCTCTTCTGCGGCAGCACGAAATCGCGAAAATAGTGGATGGCATAGCGCACGAGAGCGTCGAACTTCGGGTGCGTCTGCGGCGTCACGCCGGGACGATAGCGGCCGATGAACCCCCACAATGTCTCAGCGTTCTCCGCGTTCGAGGACGCGACCAGCGTCAGCAACATCGAAAACGAGATCGGCATGTCCGGCTCCGGCGGGTGGCCCGAATGGATGTGCCAGACCGGGTTGGACAGGCGCTGCTTGCGGTCCTGCCGTTCGTAGGCCTCCAGAAACTGCTGGTATTCGTCGACGTGCCGAGGAATGACGTCAAAGTAGAGACGCTTGGCGGCCTTCGGCTCGCGATACATGAACAGCGAGAGCGACTCCGGCGACGCGTAGCGCAGCCATTCGTCGATGGTCAGCCCGTTGCCCTTGGACTTGGAGATCTTCTGGCCGCTCTCGTCGAGAAACAGCTCGTAAATGAAGCTCTCAGGCGGGGTGCCGGCGAGCGCGCGGCAAACCTCGCCCGAAAGCTTGACCGAATCGATCAAATCCTTGCCGGCCATCTCGTAGTCGACGCCGAGCGCGACCCAGCGCATCGCCCAGTCGGGCTTCCACTGCAGTTTTGCCCGCCCGCCGGTCACGAGAGTCGTCGCACGTTCTTTCGTGTCCGGATCCTCATAGGTGATCGTTCCGGCCCTCGCATCGTGGGCCAGGATCGGCACTTGCAGCACAATGCTGCTGTGCGGCGAGATCGGCAGAAACGGCGAATACGTCTGCGCGCGTTCCTCACGCAGCGAGGGCAGCATGATGTCCATGACCGCGTCGAAGCGTTCGAGCACCCTCAAGAGCGTGGCGTCGAACCGGCCCGACGTGTAGCAGTCGGTCGAGGACAAAAACTCGTATTCGAAGCCAAACTGGTCGAGGAAGGCGCGCAGTCGCGCGTTGTTGGCCGCGCCGAACGACGGGTATTCGGTCGAAAACGGGTCCGGCACGCGGGACAGCGGTTTGCCGAGATGCCGCGCCATCATGTCCCGATTCGGAACGTTCTCCGGCACCTTTCGCAGCCCATCCATGTCGTCGGAGAACGCGATCAGGCGGGTTTTGATTTTGTCGTCGGTGAGCACGCGAAAGGCGTGGCGCACCATGGTGGTGCGCGCGACCTCGCCGAAGGTACCGATGTGCGGCAGGCCCGAAGGGCCATAGCCAGTCTCGAACACCACCTCGTCCTTGGGATGCTTCTTCAGCCGCGCGACGATCTTGCGCGCCTCCTGGAACGGCCAGGCGTTCGAGTTTTCGGCGATCTCGCGCAGGGCTGGGACGTGGGCCTCGACCGTGGACATTAATGGCTCTCCGGCCGCGGACACTAAAAACCACACCCCCTGGCGTCAATCAAAACGCCTACGGTGCAACCACTCACCTGCGAGATTCAGATGCGGATTTGGGCCGAGTTGTCGGTTTTGCAAAAGACAATGCCCTCGAAGCCACAGGCTCTACCGAACTCACTGAAGGGCAGCTCGCAACGACGTGAACGCCATATTCAGCTTCGAGCCCAGGCCCGAAAGCGCGGTGATGATGGCGACCGACATGCCGGCCGCGATCAGCGCGTATTCGATGACCGTGGCGCCGCCTTCCTCGCGCGCGAAACGCGCAAGAAGCCTCATCATGTTTCCAGCACTCCAGCGGCCATTTGGCATGGCTGCGAGTCAATCACCGGCGCGCTTCGATATCGTTGCACAGTTCGCTAAAATTGAGTGCAACTCAGTCTTTTTCAGCCCCAGGAGCGGGCAGCGACCGGCAGGAACCTACGGGTCAAAACGGACTTATTGGGAAATATCGCAGCCACAAATCGGTAAAACGACCCTGCTCCCAGACGCGGAACAGCGCCCAATTCAGGGCGAGCCGCATCGTGTCATTGCCCTTTTTAACGGCAATTCCGATGCCTTCGCCGAAGTAGCGGCTGTCTATGTAAGGCCCGCCGCGGAAGGAACAGCAATTCTCGGAATCGGTGCCGTTGAGCCAGAAGGCGAGCGAGATCGCATCGCCGAACAAGAGATCGACATCACCGCGCCGCAAGGCGAGCCGCGCCACGTCCGCGCTCGGATAGGCGCGAACCTCGGCCTCGGTAAACAGGGCCTTAAGATATGCTTCATGCGCCGTGCCGGCGACCACGGCGACCTTCTTGCCCTCTAGCCGCTCAGGCAGCGGATCATCGATCGGGGAGTCGCGCTTGGCGACGAAACGCGCCGGCGTGCGGTAATAGGAATCGGTGAAATCGACCTTGGCACGCATGTCCAAGGTCGCCGTGATAGAAGCAATTGCGGCATCGCCCTGATTGCCGTTGAGCGCTGCAATGAGCGTCTCGAAGCGGCGCATCTGGATCGTACAGGCGACCTTGAGCTCCTCGCAGAGCAGGCGCGCTAGATCGACATTGAAGCCCTGCGGATTGCCGTCCGGCCCGGCGAAATTGAAGGGCGGGTAGTCGGTCTCGGTGAGGAACCGGATCACGCTGATGCGGGACAGATCGGGCTTTTCCGGCCGGCGGCGCGGGTCCCAAAATCCCGGCACCCGCACGGCCGGGGCGCCCCCCGTCGGCTCTGCCGCCACCTGACCGGCGCCGAGAAAGGGCGCAATCAGCAAGACGCAGACGGCCACCCGCCCGATCAGGACACGCAAGGAATATTCCGGCACGGATGACCTCTGACCGACCTCTGGGGCCCAGGAACACTGATTGACCCCGCTTATAGACGCGCCGGTTCAGGCAGATCAGTGGCAGTGACACCCATGGTCACTCCTGAAAAGCCTATCCGACCTACCCCCCGACCGGGCGCTGGAGTGCCTTCCGGCGCGCCGGTCGTTTCGATCGCGGGATTTGGCGACTTCACAGATAGCGGCGCAGGTCCGCGGCCGCGGCATCGGTCGTCCGCTTGAGATTGAACGGGGAGACGAACCGGCCGGCTTTGTCCATCAGATAGACGATGGCCGTGTGGTCCATGGTGTAACCACCCTCGTCGAGCGGAACCTTTTTGAAATAGACCCGATAAGCCTTTGCGACTGCCGCGATCGCGGCCGGATCTCCGGTCAAACCCGAAAGGTGTGGATCGAAGCTCGAGAGGTAATCCTTGATCACGGCGGGCGTGTCGCGCTCGGGATCGACCGTGATGAACAGCGCGCGCGTGCGATCCGCGTCGGGGCCGAGCGCGCGCAAAATCTCGGAGACCTCGAACAGCGTCGTCGGGCAGACGTCCGGGCAGTGGGTAAAGCCGAAAAACACCAGGAAGGGATGACCCTTCAAATCCTGGTCGGTGACCGTTTGCCCGTTCTGATCGGTGAGCTTGAACGGTCCGCCGATGGCCGCGATTTGCTGCGCGACCGGAGACGAGAGCCTTCCGGTCACGATAAGGACGACGCCGAAGCAAAGCACCAGCCCAGCGAGAAATGCCGCGCTCATCACAAGGATGCGGGTGCTGCGTGCGGTCATACCGATTCCCGCTGGCTGCCGTAAGCGTTCACAAGCAGGCGGCGATCCCTGCGACGATCATTTCGTAGAACACTGCGGTACCATAGTGCGCCCAGAGCGCCACCGTTGCAGCGAGCACGATGCCGAGGATCGCCGCGATGAGCATGAGCGGACGCGAAAGCAGGGGTGTCGTAGCGGAAATCGTCTCGGGCATCGACGTCCCTAGGCTTGACCGGCCCGGTGAAGTTCGGCCGCACGCTTATCAAATAGGTCCAATCGTGGCGGCCGACAATAGGTCCGAGCACCGGGGGGACCACCAAAGAGCTTGCCGGCGTGCGCGAGGATCATTGACTCCTCAATCAAGCTTCATTTCACGAAGCGCAGCGGCAATAGCAAATTCACACGGTCGCCCGGGATTCCCGGCGGCACCGGCGGGAAAGGCTGCGCCCGCTGCAACAGCGCCAGCGCCTCCTCGTCGAGCGCGCTCGCCCCGGATGAGCGCACGATGCGGCTGTCAACCAGCCGCCCTTGCCGGTCGAGACTGAAGAAGACCTGGGCAACCCCATGTTCGCCGCGGCGCGCCGACGTCTCGGGGTAACGCTTGTTGCGTTCGATCACCGCCAGGATCTGCGACCTCCAGGTCACCAGTACGCTTGAATTCTGGGGGGTGATTTGACCCTGCGCGGGCGCGGCCGGGAGCGCGGCGGTCCGCTCCGGAATTGTCTGCGGCGCCGAGGTGGTGGGCGCCGGCGGCCGCGGTTCTTGGCGCTTCGGGGTTTCCTGAACCTCTCGGGGCGGCTCGACCGCGAGTTCCGGATTGGGCGCGGGCTTGACCTCCGGCGGTGGCTCTTCCACCGGCTTCGATGCGACCTTTTCTTCGACTTTCTGCTTCTCCTCGAGGCTCTCGACCGGCTTGTTGGGCGAGGCGTCGGACATCACCTGCTCGGGTCCGGGCGCAATGTTCGTCTGCGGCATGGCGGGGCCGGCCGGTATCGGCGCGAACTCGATCACGATCGCAGCAGCGGGCTCCGCCGGTTCGATCTCATCGCGCCAGTTGACCATTCCCGCGGCGAACCCGCCGTGCGCCAACACGATGATCGCTCCGCTGATCAGCCAGCGGCGCAGGTCCGCGGCGTATTCGGCGCTCAACACCATCATGGCCCCGAGGGTTTCTCCAGTCCCACCAATGCGGCCTTCAGGTAACCGGCCGCACGCAAGAGGTTCATAACCTCCATCACCTCGCCGTACGGTACTGCCTTGTCCGCGCGCAAAAAAATGCGGGTGTCCTTATCGCCCTTTGCCGCCGCATCGAGCGTGCTGGGCAAGAGATCGCGGCTGACGGGATCCTCGCCGAGCGCGAGCGTGAGGTCGGACTTTACTGTGAGATAGAGCGGCCTTTCCGGCCGCGGTTGCGGCTCGGCGGTCGATGCCGGCAAGTTGACGAGAATGTCCACGGTGGCAAGCGGCGCCGCTACCATGAAGATGATCAGCAGCACCAACATCACGTCGATGAATGGCGTAACGTTGAT
>VAZL01000620.1:0-929 GCA_005883445.1 Alphaproteobacteria bacterium
TTCGAGTCGGCAATCGCAAAAAGATAGCTCGTGTATTGCGCGATGAAGTCGTGTCGATGCGATCATGACCACGGAGAAGCGAGCGATGCACAAACAAACGATTCGCGTCGTCTATCCCACGCGTGACGGGAGAATTGTGCTTCGCACAGAGGAGAATTGGGACACCAACGTCGAGCCCGTTGGCCAAAATGACTGCGTTTCCAAATTCGCAATCAAGACGGAGCAACCTTATTTTTACTTCAAACCGGTTCTCCTCCGGGACTACAAGTGATTCTTGTTAAGGTTCGTGTGCTAGTTCGTCGGCGATGGCGTTCGTAATTGTAACAGTTTTCAATATTGCGGCGAGCGCTTTGCGCAAAAAAGCAACGCGGCCTCGTTAACTCAATAAAATCGGTAGGAGTACGCCGAGGCCGAGCGCGAAAAACCAGAGAGCGGGGGCCGGTGTGCCAGCAGGGCGTTGGAGGCGCGCCTCGCGCGCGGCAAAGCGCGGGTCGAGTCGCATCCAGTCCTGATGACGACGTTCGAGAAGCAGGAAAACGGTGGCCGTCACCGCGCCGTAGATCAGGTGCCCGAGGAGTGAAGAGAGCGCGTTGGCGGCCGCCGCGGTAGTCCAGGTGAACGAAGCTCCTAGCCAGATTGGGAACAGAGTTAACGTGCCGACAAACCACCAGGTAATCCCATAGAGCATCCCCCAGCCGATGGCTGCGCCCCAGTCAGGTGACTCCCGCTCGAAGAGCATTCCGTAGCCTGCTCCAATCGCGACGCTGATGGTGAGGTGGACGGCCAATCCGAGCGCGGGCGATGTGCCGCCGGCCAGCCGCGCGATCCAAGGCAACCCGTCCACCGCTACGATTTGCGGCCAGAATACCAGCCCCCCGATGAACCCCGCCATTGCGCCCCGGCCTAACGAGAGCAAGGTGCGCGAACCG
>VAZL01000620.1:942-3279 GCA_005883445.1 Alphaproteobacteria bacterium
GGCGTAGATCACGCCGACAATCAGGCCGTAAACGATATGACCCATGAGCGAGCCGAACAGTTCTTGTCCTTGCGCGAGTGACCAGTCCGGCGCGTGCCCCCGTAAAAGTGGCTTGAGGGTCAGCGGCCCGAGAAACCACCAGAAGATGCCGTAGGCCAGACCCCAACCCAGACTCGATCCGTATCCGCGAACGTCGCGTTGAAAAAGCAGGCCGAACGTCGCTCCGATGATCACAGCGATGACAAAGTGCAACGACTTTCCAAGTCCGGGCGAGGAGGATCCCACAAGGCTGGCGATCAGCGGGAAGAAATGCGCTTTCTCCATCCATTGTCCGAAGGCCCAGCCGCCGACGATGCCCGCGAGCCCACCAGAGACGAGAGCGCGTGCGAGACTGAACGGTTGCGCGGTCGACCTTGGGGACGGCCTTCCCACAGACAAAGCGCCGAGCACCAGACCGAGCGGCGCCCCAAAGACGAGCAGGTAACCAACCAATTCGGCAAAGTGTGCGCGGGCCGCGTCAAGCATTCCCATTGATCCGTGCGATGTAACTCGCGGCAGCATGCATGCGGGTCCGGCCAGCCAGAGCAGGAACGAAAAGGCCAGAGCCCAAAGCAGACCAGCGCCGGGCGTCGTGGCCCGTGAGCGCGTCATGAGCGCGAAACATCCACCCAAAACCGCACCAAGTAAGATGGCCAGCACACTCCAACCCGCGGGAGTCAAACCGACACGTGCCAGCACGAAAGCGCCCAGCGCGCCAATGACGCTGCCGATTGCTAAGAACAAAGCAGGCGATCTCCTCATGGCTGGGATTTCTCGCCGGGCGGGCCGAAGTCGATCGTTTGAAGGATGTCGCGCGGGAAGAACAACTCGATCGTCCAGTCTCCTACCACGCGCACCTTGCGTTCGAGTCCCGGGAGCTTGCTCAGATAAAGGCTGCGCCAGAGGAACCACGCAAAGAAGCCGCTGAATTTATAACCCTTTATTTCCGCGCACGCGGTGTGGTGGCCTACCACGCAGAGCGTGCCGAGGGAATCAAAATGAAATGGCTGCAAGGGCTCGCCGGCGATGCTAGCGCACAGGTTACGGGCGAGCGTGCGCGCCTCGCGGATCGCAAATTGCGCAGTCGGGGGACACGACTTGCCCGTCTTTGCATCGGGCACGATGGCACAGTCACCCAGCGCCCAAAGCCCCGTGTGACCCGGCACCGCGAGCGTGTTTTCGACGAGCACGGCGCCGCGTTTGTCGCGCGCGACCGGCAACTCTTTTAAAAGGGGGCTCGGTGCGGCGCCGGCCGCCCAGACGAGCGTCTCGGTGGGAATCTCCAACTGGGCAGGCTCGGGCTTTTTAGTCGCGTCCGGTTTTTCCATCTCCATGCGCTTGAGCACCACGACTCCGGGACGCGCCGCAGATACGCGCGCGTTAAGCTCGAATGTCACGCCGCGCGCCCGCATCCGTTCCAGTGCGTAGTCGGCCAGGGAAGCGCTCAACTCCGGCAAAATACGTTCACGGGAGTGAACGAGGATGATACGCAGATCGTCCGCGGCCAAGTTCGGGTAATCCGCGAGCATTCCACGGGCAAAATCATTCAATCCGCCGACCAGTTCGGCTCCGGAGAAGCCACCGCCGGCGACGACAAACGTCAAGAGCGCCCGGCGCCGCGCGGGATTCGGCTCCGCGTCGGCACGGTCGAACGCATCGATAACGTGATTGCGGATGCGGATCGCGTCGGCCAGCGTTTTGAACTCGAGCGCGTGCTCGGCAATGCCATCGCCCGGCGGCAAACTGGAAACCGCACCCAATGCGAGAACGAGATGATCGTATGGCAGCGTCTCCTCGCGGTCGGACAACTTGATGCGACGGTTCTCGAGATCGATGCCGGCGACCTGCGCGCGCACGACCCGGGTGCGATGCAAGCTACTGCGCAAAGGCGTGGAAATATGTGTCGGCTCCAGGCTGCTGGCCGCCACTTCGGCCAGCATCGGGGTAAAAAGGAGCGCGTTGGTTTCACTGACGAGCGTGAATGCAACACTTGGATCGTCGCGAAATTCTTTCTCGAGGTTTATGGCCGTGGTCACCCCCGCGAAACCGCCGCCGAGGATGACGACGCACGTTTTTACCTCTGGCGATACGAACTCGGGCGGTGTCGGCGTAGCGGCGAACAGACGCTCGGCCAGCCGCACAGCACCGGTCGTGAGCAATCCTAGCGCGAATCCGAAAAGCAACCACCCGACAAGCGCCGGAAAGAGCCCACGCATACCCTCGGCCGTCCAGTGCGGCGTCTGGCCAGCGAGCAGCGGCAGGAGAATAACGTTCACCGCGCCCCAGATGGGCAGGCCG
>VAZL01000621.1 GCA_005883445.1 Alphaproteobacteria bacterium
TGGAGAACACGCCGTCGGCAAAGTTGATATCGGCGGCATCGAGGTCGAGGAGATGGGCGGCGATCGCTTTGGCCTTGGTGGTGATCCGCTCGGCAGCCGCGTCGACCGCCGATCCGCCGATGGTCGTCGAGCGCGAGCCGCCGGTGCCCTCGCCGACGAACACCTGATCGGTGTCGCCCTGGATGTAGTAAACCTCGTTCGGATCAAGCCCGAGGCGGTCGCACGCGATCTGCTTGAAGATCGTCTCGTGGCCCTGGCCCTGGGTGACGCTGCCGGCGAGCAGCGTGACCGCGCCGGATTTGTCGAACCTGATCTCGGCGCCCTCGAAGCCCTGCGCGGCCGCGCGCTCGATTGTGTTGGAGAGGCCGATGCCCCGCAGCTTGCCGCGTTTGCGCGCTTCGGCGCGCCGGCGCTCGAAGCCGGCGAAATCGGCGAGCGCGAGCGCCATGTCCATGCTCTTCTCGAACTCGCCGCTGTCGTAGGTGAAGGTGAGCCCGGTCTTGAACGGCATAGCCTCGGGCGGGATGTAGTTCCTGCGCCGCAGCTCGGCGGGATCGACGCCGAGCTCGTCGGCGGCGAGATCGACCAGCCGCTCGATCACATAGGCCGCCTCCGGGCGACCGTTGCCGCGATAGGGCCGCACCGGGTTGGTGTGCGTGAACACGGCGGTGACGTCGGCATGGATGGCGGGCGTGCGATAGACGCCGGCCAGCGTGCCGATATTGCCGGTGAAGGCGGGCATGCCGGTTTGCAGATAGGCGCCGATGCCGGCGATGGTGTGCACGCGCAGGCCGAGGAAGATGCCGTTGCGGTCGAGCGCAAGCTCGGCCTGCGTGACGTTGTCGCGCGCCTGGGCATCGCACAGAAACGACTCCGAGCGCGTCGAGGTCCATTTGACCGGCCGGCCCACGCGTTTCGACGCCAGCAACACCAGCGCTACTTCGTTATAGACCGCCGATTTCATCCCGAAGCTGCCACCGATGTCGCCGGCGATCACTCGGATCTTGCTCTCCGGCACCTTCAGGATCGGCGCCAGCTCGGTCCGAAAGGGATGCGCGCGCTGCAGCGTCGTGTAGATCGTGTAACGGTCCTCGGCCGCGTTGTAGTCGCCGATCGAGCCGCGCGGCTCCATGCTGGCGGCGGTGACGCGGTTGATCACGAAGCGATGTTTGACGATGTGGGCGGCGTTGGCGAAGGCGGCCTCGGTCGCGGCCTTGTCGCCGAAGAGCTGCACGAAGCCGATATTGTCCGGGGATTGATCCCACACCCGCGGCGCGCCCGCCGCGGTAGCCTCCGCGGTCGACACCACCGTGGGGAGGGGCTCGTAGTCGACCGTGATCAGTTCGGCTGCGTCCTGGGCCTGGATCAAGCTCTCCGCCACCACGAAGGCGACATAGTCGCCGGTAAAGCGCACGCGGTCTTTGACAAGCGCGGGATAGGGCGGCCGAAAGGCGCTGCCGTCGCGGCGCTTCAACCCGCCGGGGACCGGCAGGTCGCCCCATCCGGAGGCCTGCCAGTCCGCGCCCGTGAGCACCGCGAGCACCCCCGGCGACGTCTTGGCCTTGCTTGCATCGATCGAGCGAATGCGCGCATGCGCGTGCGGGGAGCGCAGCACATAGCCGAACACCATGCCCGGCAGCACGATGTCGCCGACGTAGCGGCCGCCGCCCCTGAGCAGCCGCGGATCCTCGAACCGGGACACGCTTTGACCGATCGCGAATTCACCCATCTCAATCCTCGGAGTTGTCGACGGTGCTACGCCTTATGGCAAAGCGCCGGCGCCCTGGCTACCCGCCTCGGCGCCGGCCGCCCGGGCGCGCGACCAAGACGGCCGCTCAGCGTTGCGGCGCCGTCGGCTGATGGCCCGAGAGCTTGGCCAGCACACCCTGACGCTCGGTTTCGCGGCGCATGAACTCGGCGAGCCTTTGCGGCGTGTTGTCGGCAGGCACCGTCATGCCGAGCGCCTCCATGCGCTGGCGGAACGGCTGCGATTGAACGACGTCGTTGAGCTGTCTGTTGAGGAACGCGATGATCGCCGCCGGCGTCTTGGCGGGCGCCGCCAGACCGACGAAGCCGCGATGGTCGAAATTGGGATAGCCCAGCTCCTCCATGGTCGGCACGTCGGGCCAGCTCGCAATCCGGTGCGCGCTCGCGACGGCGAGCGCACGCAGCTTGCCGTCGTCCGAAAGCGGCTTGGCCTGCGAATAGTACGCGAAGGTGCCGTCAATTCCACCCGCTGCCACGTTGCGGGCTGCCTCGCCGGAGCCGCGATAGGGCACGCCCACGATGTCGGTCTTGGCGAGCGAATTGAGTTGCGTCAGCGCGATCGCCGGCGAAGTGGCAGGACCGGATGTGCCGAAACTGATTTTCGTCGGATTGGCCCGGGCGGCGGTCACGAGTTCCTGCAGCGATTTGTACGGCAGCTTGGCATCGATGACGAGAACCAGCGGCGGCCCCTCGGCGATCATTCCGATCATGGCGAAATCATCGATCGCGTTGTAGGGAACCGGGATGTAGTGCAGGTTCTGCGCGTCGGCGACCGAATTGGCGAAGAGCGTGTAGCCGTCGGGCTCCGCCCGCACGGCAAAAGTCCCGCCCACGACGCCCGAGCCGCCGGGCTTGTTCTCGATCACAATGTTCTGACCGATGCGCTCCTGCATCATCGCCGCCAGAATGCGAGCCGGAACGTCGGTCAAGCCGCCCGCCGCGAACGGCACGACGAACGTGATTGTCCGGTTCGGGTAGTTCTGCGGCTGCGCAGCCGCGGGCCAGATTATGCTCACGACAAGTGCGCCGAGCAGAGCCATGAATCGTAACAAGAGCAAGCCCGCATGAGATGCGCCGACTCGAGGCGAGCGAGACACGACAATCCCAGACTGGCGGGCGGTTATCGAGTCAGTTTTTCCGCTTCGGGGAATGGCTGGTACTCGGCCGCGGCGCATTGCTCCGGCTTCGCCTCCACCATCTGGTCCAGCCTGCCGGCAACAAAGATAGCTAAGTATTGCTTCAGACCCCCATATTCTCCGCTGCTTTTCTTGGCATTGAAGCGAAGACAGACAACGTACCGATTCGTTGTGCCGACCAGTACGGGCGTCGGTTCGGAGGCGGCGGCGTCGCGGATTTGAGTCGGATCCCTCAGATAGACGTGCAACATGGCGAGAATGTCCGCCTTGTAGTTTTCCGGACGAGGATCGCGGACCTCGCGGTTGCGATTTGCGCCGGCGCACGCGCTCAAAGCGAGCGCGCAAGCCAAGAGCAACAATCGAGGCCCAAAACGTCTGGCCGTTCCGCTCACTGCTGCCTTCCGCCGCGCACGTGCCGGCCCGCCGATGACGAGCCTTGTCGTCACCCGCCGCCGAGGAATCGGATGAACGCGATAATGCATGATTGCGCACGCCGGCGGCACCACGACAACTCAATTTATGTCCGGTCTTGAGGCGCTCTGGAAGTGTAAAGACGTGGCCTCGGTCAACCCCGGCGCGATCGACCCGGGTCGCTGATGGTTGAGCCTCGCCGCTTTTCGGATACCGCTGCAGCGCCGTGCGAGCTGTGATATCTTCGGCGCAGTCTGAGGCTGCGGGCGCATCCGCAGGCGACGGGCGTGAACGCCGGAGAGAGGAGGACGCCATGGCCACAAGCGTCAAGCAGATGATGGAAGCCGCCAACGCGGCGGTGCCGCGGATCACGCCGGCGCAGGCGCGCGAGATGATCGTCAAGGGCAACACCCTGGTGGTCGACGTGCGCGACGCTCCGGAAGTGGAAAAAAGCGGCAAGGTTGCCGGCGCCGTGAACGTCTCGCGCGGCATGCTGGAGTTTCGCGCCGATCCCGAGTCGCCCTACCACGACAAGAATTTCGCCAAGGACAAAACCGTCATTCTCTATTGCGCCTCCGGCGGCCGCTCGGCCTTGAGCGGCAAGGTGCTCAAAGACATGGGCTACGGCGAGGTCTATAATCTCGGCGCGTTCAAGGATTGGGCCGAAGGCGGCGGCGCGGTCGACAAGCCGGGTGAGCCTGGCAGGTGAGCGCCGCGCGCGTGATGGGCGGACGGCGAGACGGAATCGTGGCAGATCGCGCCCGTGCGCCAGCGCCATCTTACGACAGCAATTGAGGATGGAGCCGACCGATCGCCCGCGCTGGCGCTCGCCGCTGCGAGGCCAACCGCGTCGGCGCTAGACTCGCTCGAGCACCGCGTTGAGAAGCCTGATCCTTTGCTCCTGCAGATTGCGCAGCATGTTCTTTGTCACCGCCGGATAAGCCTCCCCGATCAGGATGTGAAGGCCGAGCGGTGGCAGTGATCCGCCCTCGAGCGCCTTGGCGCGCGCAAGCTGTTGCTCCAGCGCCTCCTGCGTTGAATCGTGCCAGGCGAGGACGCGGAAGCCGATGCGCTCGAGCGCGGCCCGCGTCGACTGCGGCGTAGCGAGGAAACTGATGCCTTTGTCGTTTGCCCACGGCGTGGGGTAGTGCGGGTCGCCACCGGGCCCCGCCGCGACATCCTGGAACGCGAGCCGTCCGGCCGGCGCCAGCACGCGCCGCATCTCGCCGTAGAGCCGGTCGCGGTCGGCAATATTCATGGCCGCATTCTGCGACCATACGAGATCGAAGCTCGCGTCGGCAAACGGCATGGCGAGCGCGTTACCCTGGCGGTAGGTCACCTTGTCGGCGAGCCGGGTGCGTTGCGCGAGCATCCCGGCGAGCGCGACGAATTCTTGGGTGAGATCGAGGCCGGTCACGCGGCAGCCGAACGTGCTCGCGAGGTAGCGCGAGGGCCCGCCGATGCCGCAGCCGACGTCGAGCACGCGCTCGGAGCCGGTGATGCCGGCGAGCTGCGCCAGCCGTACCGTCGCGTTGCGCCCGCCCGAATGGAATTCGTCGACGGGCGCAAGATCGTCCGGCGTCAAGCGCTCGATGTCTTTTCCCGCCGCTTTCAGCGCCGCCAGGATCGCGTCGCCGAGAGCGCGTTTCTTGTAATGGCCGGCGACCGCTTGCGCCGATTGTGACACGCCAGCCCTCCGCTGTTTGACCCTCGTGCGAGACGTCGGCAGTACATCGACCCGATTGCGGGCTCTATCAGGTCATACTACGGTTGTGTGTTCAAGCGACCATCGGCCGTTAGGCCACAACACCGCCCTGCTGTACACCCTCGGCACAGCGATTATTGGTCATCATTTTTGGACGAAGTCCGGAATGTTCCGCAATGGCCGAGACCCTCGACCAGATAGGCGCCACGATTCCAAGCCTCCGACTTGGTCGGATCGGGCCGGAATACGCTGGGTCTGAAATTGATCAGATCCCAGGTGGAGGTTGCCGGACGCCGAATGTTGAACGGGAATTCCAGTTGGTTCGGTCGAACCTCGTTGCGCACCGGCTCGAGCGTGCGCAGATAGGCCCAGAGAGCGGACGCGTCCTCGCGAGTGACCTTCGTGTAGGCGGGATAGGGCATTGCCGGATACAGGCGAACCGCGTTTTTGCCG
>VAZL01000622.1 GCA_005883445.1 Alphaproteobacteria bacterium
CAATCGAATTTCGCTGGGCGGAAGGCCAACACAATAGATTACCTGCGCTGGCGGCAGATCTGGTAGGTCGTCAGGTGGCCGTGATTGTCGCGCCGGGTGGCGCTCCTGGAGCGCTCGCGGCAAAGTCAGCGACTACAACGATCCCAATTGTCTTCGAAATGGGTGCCGACCCAGTCGCAATCGGACTGGTCGGCAACCTGAACCGGCCGGGAGGTAACCTCACAGGCGTGTCGAGCTTGAACGTGCAAGTAACGCCGAAGCGGCTGGAAATTCTGCACGAGGTGGTTCCCGCGGCTGCCGAGATCGCCGTTCTCGTCAACCCGACCAGTCCCACTACCGATTCACAATTGCGAAACCTGCAGGCGGCGGCCCGCGCCCTCGGGTTGCAGCTCCATGTCCTGCACGCCAGTACCGAACGAGACTTCGATGCCGTGTTCGTAACCTTGCTCCAACTGCGGGCGGGCGGACTCGTGGTCGCCTCCGATGGCTTTTTCGCCACGCACAGTGAACAGCTTGCTGCCTTAACTGTCCGCCACGCGGTTCCCGCGATCCACCAGTCTCGCGACTTCGCTATCGCCGGTGGCCTGATGAGTTACGCAGGCAGTTTTTTGGAGTCGCATCGTCAAGCAGGCATTTATACCGGACGCATACTCAAGGGCGAAAAACCGGCCGATCTGCCGGTCCAACAGGTAACCAAGGTCGAGCTGTACATCAACATGAAGACCGCCCGCGCGCTCGGCATTACAATTCCGTTGCCACTGTCCGGCCGTGCTGACGAGATTCTCGAGTGATGCTCTTTGTTGCGGAGCATGAGTCCGGTTTTGGCACATCGCGTCATTTCGCTGCCGCGCAGCAATTCGGTCGC
>VAZL01000623.1 GCA_005883445.1 Alphaproteobacteria bacterium
CCCGAACTCCAGGGCGATCTGACCCTAGTCCACTAGGGGCTTTTCACGTGCTGATCGCGACCTATATCCGAAGCACGTATTGAAAAACGTCTTATATCGCACGGAGCACGTCATGCGTAACGCGCGGCTTATCCAGGACTTCCGCGACACGAACTATCGGCCGACCCGACGAACAATTGCTGACGGCCTGGCGAGGCTCGAGCAAGAATTGGGGGCGAAGCTGGACATCGGACTCTGCCATCTTCATGTACCACACCAGCCAAGTGGGACTGCGCTCTTCGCAACGCTTTGGTACCGGTCCTATGCGGGCGACGACATCATTATCGCCTATCCATTCTCGAAAGGATGCAGGGCTCGCACCACATCGGGGGCAAGGGTCAATCTGTCGCTTGACCAGCTTGATGGCGCCCTGATCGATGAGGACGCCAATGTCCTTCTTTCGAACGGCCGCTCTGTCCGCGCGCTGGAATTTGATGTGCTTCCGCATCCAAAGGACTTCACCGATCTTGAGCATGCCATCGTCTTTTTGACAGTGCGATTCCTAGAGGCAGAAGACATCGGCTTCCGATACATGCCAGAGCCTGGATTACGGGGGATCGATTACAGCCGGATGTCGGAGCTAAGCGTGAGCAACGTTAAGGCGCTTGCCCGTTACATTGCCGCTCATATCGGCAAATTGCCCCGCGGAGACGAGGAGCCCCCGCTTGGTCCGGTCTCGCTGAACAAAATTCAGAATACGCTCGCCATGGCCGGCGTTCGAAAGGTCCGCGGACGCAAGCCGAAGAAGGCCGATTAAAGAGCGCCACATTTCCGCCAAAGTCGGATCGAGTTATTCTTGTCTAGCGGCGCTCAGCGCGTGTAGTTAATGGAGGGCTTCACAATGTGATGTGGAGCCGCTCCAATGCATTCGCAAGAACTTGAGTCCCGAAAGATCGGGGCGATCAGACCTCACCCGAAAAACGCCCGAACTCATCCTAGAAATCAATTCGACCGACTGGTCGAAAGCATCCGGGAGTTCGGCTTCACCAGTCCGATATTACTCGATGAGGGCAATGTCATCCTCGCCGGCCATGCGCGGTGGCAGGCCGCGAGAGAAGCCGGTCTGAAGGTCGTACCGGTCATTGTGATCCGCGGCCTGTCGGAGGCCAAGAAGCGGGCCTATGTGCTTGCGGACAACAAGATCGCCGAACTCGCAGGCTATGACCGGCCTGCCCTGGCTGCCGAGTTGGAGGAGCTGTCCGCTCTTCTAGCCGAAGAAGACCTTGACCTCTCGCTAACCGGCTTTGATCCGGCTGAAATCGACAGCGTGTTCGCCGATCTGGTGGACGCCGAAAGCGATCCCGCCGACGACCTTCCGGGGGTCGCCACGCACCCCGTAAGTCGAAAGGGCGACCTCTGGGCTTTCGGCGATCGGCATCGTCTTCTTTGCGACGACGCGCGGGGGGCGGATTATGCCCGCCTGATGCCCGGCGAGCAGGCCGCCATGGCGTTCACCGACCCGCCGTACAATGTGTCTATCCCAAAGACATTGGGTCGCGGGCGGACCAAGCACCGCAATTTTGCGATGGCGGCGGGCGAAATGTCGCCTGCTGCCTTTACGACCTTCTTGAGCGATGCGCTGTCTGCGGCCGCGGCGCGTTCGGTCGACGGCGCTCTGCACTATGTCTGCATGGACTGGCGGCATATGGGGGAGATGCAGGACGCGGGCGATGCAGTCTATGGCAAGCTCCTCAATCTGGTGGTGTGGTCGAAGACCAACGCCGGCCAAGGTTCACTCTACCGGTCCCAGCACGAGTTGATATTCGTCTATAAAGTTGGCGACGGACCGCACCTCAACAATGTCGAGCTAGGGCGGCACGGGCGCAACCGGTCGAACGTCTGGACCTATCCAGGCGCCAATACGTTCCGATCGGGACGCATGGCCGACCTCGCCGCGCACCCCACGGTCAAGCCGGTCGCCCTGGTCGCGGACGCCATCCGCGATTGTTCGCGCCGAGGCGACATCGTGCTCGACCCCTTCATGGGCGTCGGCACCACCATCCTCGCCGCGCACCGGATCGGCAGACGTGCCCGTGGCATCGAGATTGATCCACTTTATGTCGATGCCGCGATCCGCCGCTGGCAGCACGTCACCAAGCGCGACGCGATCCTGGAAGGTACCCGCAAGACCTTCGAGGAAGTCGCCAAAGAGCGCCGGCGCGGCGGGAGGGCAAAATGAGACGCCCGCCCGAGAGGCCGCGCGCCGCGCAGAGCGCGGCGAATCCGCTCCGGACATGCCTGCCGGCAAGGCGCCTCAGCGGCAACCAAAGCCGCCCTCCGCCTCTTTCGCACCCGAGGTCGGCCGCACCAAGGTCGCGAAACGCTCGCGCTCCGACGACCCGCCTCCCGAAAAGACCGACATCGGCTTCAAGAAGCCGCCGAAGGCGCACTCCTGGAAGAAGGGTGAATCCGGGAACCCGAAGGGCCGCAAGAAGGGCAGCCGAAACAAGAAGACCATCATCATCCGCCTGATGGAGGGTCGGCTTGGCCGCAAAATCCCTGACCCCAAGAAGCTGACCGCCCAAGAGGCGTTGCTCTGGAAGGCGAT
>VAZL01000624.1 GCA_005883445.1 Alphaproteobacteria bacterium
CGGAGAAGGCGGCCGACACGATCGCCGCGTTCAAGTACCGCAATGCCGGCCAAGTCTGCATCTCGCCCACGCGCTTCTACGTGCAGGAGGATGCCTACAAGAAATTCCTCGCGCGCTTTGCCGACTATGCCAAAGGCGTCAAGCTCGGCGATGGGCTCGAAAAGGGCGTCACCATGGGGCCGATGGCCAATGCGCGGCGCATCGATGCGATGGAAAGCTTCGTGGCGGACGCCAGGAGCCGCGGCGGCAACGTCGTGACCGGCGGCAAGCGACATAGCAACCAGGGCTTTTTCTACGAGCCCACGATCGTGACCGAGGTGCCCGACGATTCCAGGGTGATGACCCAGGAGCCGTTCGGGCCGATCGCGCCGATCGTGACCTTCAAGACCTTCGACGAGGTGGTCGAGCGCGCGAACGCGCTGCCCTTTGGGCTCGCCGCCTATGCCTTCACGAGCTCGAACGCGACCGCGGCGGCGATCGGGGAGGCGATCGAGTCGGGCATGGTGGGCGTCAACTCGGTCGCCGTCTCGACGCCCGAGACGCCGTTCGGCGGGGTCAAGGAATCCGGCCACGGCAGCGAAGGCGGCATCGAGGGGCTCGGCGCCTATCTCAATACCAAGTTCATCTCGCAGGGATAGGCGCTGCAGCTCTCGAGTTCCCGCTCGGCCTCATGCTGAGGAGCATCGCAGCTGAGGGGACGCCGGGTCGTGCTGAAGTCGAATGCGCTGCGATGCGTCTCGAAGCATGAGGCCGCCCCCATCCTTCGAGACGCGCGCAAGCCCGTGCGGTGTGTGAACCACGCCCAGTGTCACGCGCGCTCCTCAGGATGAGGGCGGCAGGACTACCGCGCTTCACTTCCGCTGCGCCTCCCGGCACGCCTGCCAAATCTTCTCCGGCGTTGCCGGCATGTCGAGATGGGCGCCGGCACCGCCGGGAATGGCGTCGGCGATGGCGTTCATCAGCGTGGCGATGGCGGCGGTAGTGCCGGCCTCGCCCGCGCCCTTCACGCCGAGCGGGTTCGTCTTGGCCGGCACCGCGTGGATTGCATCCTTGAACAGCGGCAGGTCGTCGGCGCGCGGCATCGCATAGTCCATGAACGAGCCGGTGACGAGCTGTCCGCCCGACGCATCGAACACCGCCTGCTCCATCATGGCCTGGCCGAGCCCCTGCGCGATTGAGCCGTGGGTCTGACCCTCGACGATCATGGGATTGAGCGGCCTGCCGCAATCATCGACCGCGGCATAGCCAACGAGCGCAAGCGCACCGGTCGCCTGATCGATCTCCACCTCGGCGATGTGGCAGCCATTGGGAAAAGTGAGCGGCGTCTCCGCAGTTGTCTTGGTGTCGAGATCTTCGGCAATCTCGCCGCGCTGCTTCATCTCCTTGGCGCGTGCCGCCAGATCGAACAGCGAGATGGCGCGGTCGGTGCCGACGACGCTGAAGCGCCCGTCGCGGTACTCGATGTCGGACTCTGCGGTTTCCAGCAGGGTTGCCGCGATTGCCTTGCCCTTCGCCAGCATCGCGTCGACGATCTTGATCATGGCGTGGCTTACGGTCATGGCGGAGCGCGAGCCGACCGAGGCGTAGCCCGCGATTTCCATGGCGGAGTCGCCGTGCCGATGCTCGATCTGCTCGGGCCTGATGCCGAGACGCTCCGCCAGGAGCGGGTTGAACACGCTGGCATGGCCTTGCCCGGTCGATTGCACGTTGAGGCCGAGCAGCAGCGTCTCGCCGCCGGGAAAAGTCAGCGATGTGCCTTCGAGCGGGACACCGCCGGCATGCTCGAGCATGCAGGAGAGGCCGATGCCGCGATATTTGCCGCGTTTGGCGGCTTCGCGCCGACGCTGCTTGAAGCCGTCGTAGTCGGCAAGCGCCAGCGCCTTGTCGAGCACGGCCGCGAACTCGCCGCTATCGATCGTGGTGCCGACCGCCGTCTTGTACGGCATCGCCGAAGGCTTGATGAAATTCCGCCGCCGCAGCTTCACCGGATCGATCCCGGTCACGCGCGCCGCTTCATCGATGA
>VAZL01000625.1 GCA_005883445.1 Alphaproteobacteria bacterium
TGATCAAATGCGTCAATGGGCTCGAGCCGTTCCAAGAAGGCGCCGTCACGGTCGCCGGCATTTCCGTGAACGATCCCAAGACCGACCTGCCGAAACTGCGCGCCCGCATCGGCATGGTATTTCAGCATTTCGAGCTGTTCCCGCATCTCACCGTGATGCGCAATCTCGAACTGGCGCAGATCAAGGTGCTCGGCCGCAGCCAGGATGAGGCGGCGGCAAAAGGCATGCGTCTGCTCGAACGCGTCGGTTTGAGCGCGCATGCCCGCAAATATCCCGGCGAGCTTTCCGGCGGACAGCAGCAGCGGGTCGCGATTGCGCGTGCGCTCGCCATGGATCCGATCGCCATGCTGTTCGATGAGCCGACCTCCGCGCTCGACCCCGAGATGATCAACGAGGTGCTCGACGTCATGGTGGCGCTCGCCAAGGAAGGCATGACCATGATGGTGGTCACGCACGAAATGGGTTTTGCGCGCAGGGTCGCCCACCGGGTGGTGTTCATGGACAGGGGCCAGATCGTCGAAGACGCGCCGACGTCCGAATTCTTCGGCAAGCCGCGCAGCGAGCGCGCGCAGGTTTTTCTATCGAAGATTTTGCAGCATTGAAGCGCGCGGCTGGTGCTGCGAGCGGGCGGCCTTGCGTTCCCGCGGATCGAGAACGCGCGCAGAGCCACTCAACTCATCACGGAAACAGCGCGACCTGCTCGAGCCCCAGGGTCTCGGGAAAGCCGAGCATGAGGTTCATGTTCTGCACGGCCTGGCCGGAGGCGCCCTTGGCAAGGTTGTCGAGCGCCGAGCAGATGATGGCGCGGCCTTCGACCCGGTCGTTCGCAACCCCGATGAACGTCATGTTGGAGCCGCGCACATGGCGGGTTTGCGGCATTTCGCCGAACGGCAGGACATGCACGAACGGCTCCCCCGCGTAAGACTTCAACAGGATCGCATGCAGATCTTGGGGCGAGGTCTTGAGCCCGCGCACGTAGATCGTCGACAGGATTCCCCGGTTCATGGGCACGAGATGCGGCGTGAAGCTGACGATGACGTTGCGCCCCGTAGCCTTGGAAAATTCCTGATCGAGCTCGGCCATGTGGCGGTGATGGCCCACGCCGTAGGGATGGAAGCCCTCCGAGACTTCCGAGAACAGCATTTCCTCTTTCGCCGCCCTCCCCGCCCCGGTCATGCCCGATTTGGCGTCGATCACGATCTCGTCGGGATCGATCGCCTTCGCGCGCAAGAGGGGGATGAGGGGAAGCTCCGCGCAGGTCGTGTAGCAACCGGGGTTGGCGACCAGCCGTGCGGTCTTGATCTTGTGCCGGTAGATTTCCGCAAGGCCGTAGACCGCCTCCTTTTGCAGGTCCGGGGCGTGGTGCTCGTGGCCGTACCAGCGGGCATAGGCGGCGGTGTCGCCGAGGCGAAAATCGGCGGAGAGATCGACCACCTTGGTGGCCGGAGCCTTGGCGAGCAAGTCCTTGATGACGGTCTGCGTGGTCGCGTGCGGCAGCGCGCAGAAGGCAAGGTCGAGCGCGGCCTTGTTCCAGTCGACGCCATCGATTGCCAGGAGTTTCGGCAGCGCATAGGGCGAGAACTGCGGGAAGACCTGACGCATGTGCTGGCCGGCGCGGCGCTCCGCGGTGAGCAGCGCGATCTCGACCCGCGGATGGGGAAGCAGGAGCCGCAGCAGCTCCGCACCGGTGTAGCCGGACGCGCCGAGCACGCCGATCTTAGCCTTGTCAGCCATGGCTCAGGTCCTTCCCGTCGGTTTGCTCATTCGTACGCCAAGTGCGGCCGCAACGCGACCATCCGTGCTGCAATCGCGTGCGCGGACGGCCTGTCCTGCTCGCGCAGCGCGCGGACAACGGCGACGTGATCGGCATCCGCCTTGTGCTGATTGAGCTTGAAGCTGCCCTCGACGGTCTCGACCGTCATCTCGATCGCGACAATCGACTCCATCAGCGTCGCGCGACGTTGCGATGACAACATGCCGTCAGCGACCCAGGGCGGCTCCGGCGCCAGCGCCGCTTCGAATTGCGCCACAAGACGATCGAGATGGTCGGCCGCGTGCGAGGTCGGGACAACATGCACGGGCCCGGAGAGCTGCACGGTCTCGTAGAGCCAAGTCGGCACCTGCTCGGCGCTCGCGTACCAGTGCGGCGATACATAAGCATCGTCGCCGGCAACAGCGATCAGCCATGGTCCACCCTTGGTCGCAAGATGGGCGAGTGGATTGGGGCGCGCGACATGAAATTGGACGCGCGGCAGCCTGCCGTTCGCTTCCATCAGATGGAACGGCAGCAGCGCGCCCACCGGGCGGCCGCCTTCAGAAGCGATCACGTGGCCGAAGCCGCGCGCGGCCGCAAACGCAAGGCCGACGGCGTGGTGAATCTTGAAAGCGGGATGGACGTACATGGTCGCGCTCCGATGCAAGAGGCTGCCGGAGCTCGGTCATGGCGCGGGGGTCGAGAGAAGAGGTGCCGCGGAGCCGAGTCCGGCGGCACGGGTGATGATCACGCGCGATCGCGCGCCCGTGCCGCGGAAGCGCGGCGGCGCAACAATGCGTGGCGTGTGATCGTCGTCATGGGCCGCCGCTATAGACGCCGGGCCGGCGTCCGTCAAGCGCACGCACGCGCCGCGCCATGGCAGCCATGGCAGCATGCGCGGCGAAGCGGTCGCGGCGTTCAGATCGTCGGATTCCAGGGCACCGGGATTTCGCGGTAGCCCGATCCATTCTTCTCGACATAGGCGAGCGATGGGAATGGATAGTGGAAACCCTGCAGCAGCATCTTTTCCGCCACCAGCATGTCGTAGACCTTGCGGCGGTTTTCCTCCGCCATGATCGGATCCTGGTCGTAGAAGGGCACGTGGGTCACGTCGGCCTGCACGTAGACCTGGCTCGATCCAGAGGCCACGACATGGGAATTGTGGCCTGCGGAATGGCCATGGGTGCCGACCGCGGTGATGCCGGGGACGACCTCCTTGCCTTCGTCATAGGTCCGCAGCCGCTTCATCACCTCGCCTGCAAAGACGCGGCGATTGTTCTTGAACAGGTCTTCCATGCGGCCCTTCGGCGCGCGGCTCATCTCTCCGTCATCCATCCAGAATTTGTGTTCAGCCGCCGGCACCAGAATCTCAGCATTGGGAAAGGCGAGCGAATTGTCCGCCTTCAACAGGCCGTTCACGTGGTCGCCGTGGTAGTGCGAGATGATGACGGCATCGACCGCGTTGGCGTCGATGCCTGCAGCGGCGAGATTGGTCAAGAACTGACCATTCACCCCCTTGGTCGCATTGAAGCCGGCCTCGCCGAGGCCGGTGTCGATGACCACGAGCCTTTGTCCGGTATTGACGACGATCGGATTGTAGGGCGTGACAAAAATGTCGGGCGGCAAGCGTGCCGCCGCGAGCGCGGCAATGACGTCCTCGCGTTTGGCG
>VAZL01000626.1 GCA_005883445.1 Alphaproteobacteria bacterium
AATGCCCCATTTGCGTCAATGTGACGCCATAGCAGCGGGTCGGTATGCGTCTGTCCGCCTCTAGGGGACAGGAGGATGCATGCTCACTCTACGCACTTTGGCAATCGTGGTAACTGGGGCTGGGGTGTTCGCGGGTCTGCCATTGACGGATGCGCGAGCGTGCGACGATGATCGGTACCCGTGTCCCGTGAGGTTGGAGGCGTTGACGCAAGAAACTGCCGATGTGCCGACGCCGCCTGCGTTGTCGGCTCAGCCACAAAAGAAAGCGAAGCAGCCAGCAGGCCCCAATGAGAAGGCGCATGCAAAGCGCGAACGAGAGGCGCCACAAGCCACTGCCCGCGCGAAGGTGAGCAAACCGGCTGTGCAGGAGCAGACGACTGATTCTGTCTCGCAGAAAGCGCAAGAAGCTAATCCCGCGGTGGTCCCGTCGCCACGTGCGGATGAGCCTCGCAATGGCGAACGTTGGGACGAACGTCTCGTGACGACTGCGGGAACGGCTTGGCCGGTTCTCCCAAATACCGAAGGCGTCGGCGTTAGCGCGCCAGGGGCGACGGGCGGAGAGCCCACGGAAACTGCTAATGCAAATGCGGTGCAACTGGTGGATCCGAACGAGGTCAATGACCTTGATCGTGCTGCTGCCGCCACCGTATCGACCGAGTCGTCCTGGAGCACTTATCTGTTGTTGATCTTAGGCGCAGCGCTCGCCGCCGCATCGGCCACGTGGTTCCTTGTTAAAATGGCACCCGTGTACGCGCGCCGAGCAGCAGGTCCGCGCACTACCAGTGAGTGGCAGTAAATCCCCGCCGGCTGACGATGATCCGAACCTGGGCTTTGTTCGCGGTGCTGATTTCGGGCGCGCTGATTGGCCTCGCGCGCGGCGGCGACCGCGTCGAGTGCGAGCCACAGCGCGTCACCGGCGACGGCCACTACTGGGCCTATCGCATCATCGATGGTCGCGAGTGCTGGTACCCGGGACGGCCCGGGAAGCCAAAGAACGAGCTGTACTGGGGTCGTGGGACCACCCCTTCCGCGCGACAGACGGTGGACCAGCCCGAGGCCGAGGCCGAGACCGAGACCGTGCCCTCCGAGCCGCCCTCCCGCCTCGTGGCTGCGCCACCGGAGAAACCGCAGATCGCCGAGGCAATGCCGGTGGAATGGCGCGCGACCGCCGCCGACCAGTTGCTCGCGTTCACCTGCTGCTGGCCGGAGCTGGAGGCGGCCCGCCCTGCGCTGCCACAGCCGACGTCCGAAGGGGGCCGGCCGCCGGCCTGGCCTCTGGCCCTGCTACCGCTCGGGCTCTACGCGCTGTGGTGGATTGCCAAGCCAAGACGAGGATTACGGGCTGTTCGTGCCGGAGATGCTGGCCGAGTAGCCGCGCGTAGCCTCACCCGCCTGCATCGCCACAATGGCCACGATGGCGTCCGCGAGCGTCGAGCAGTTTCGGCAATGGGGTGGTGCGAGAACGTCCAAGCGTCAGGCGAGACAACGAACACCTGTCGTCCCGCCGCCGAGCAGCGTGATGAACTCGCGCCGCTTCATTCGATCACCTCGTCGGCGCGAAGCAGGATCGAGGTCGGCAGCTCGATGCCGATCGCCTTGGCGGTCTTGGTGTTGATGACGAGCTCCAATTTGGTCGGAAACTCGACCGGGAGATCGGCGGCGGGGGTGCTCTTCAGTATCTTGTAAACGTACGTGGCGGCGCGACGGAAGCACGAATCAAGATTAACTCCATAGCTAATAAGGCCCCCGGTCTCCACGTGTTCGCGATAACCGTAGACAGTGGGCAGGCGGGTTCCTGAGGCGGCAGTGGCGATCCGTGCTCGTTCCAGTATTAAGAGATTGGACTGTAGCACGACGACTACCTCGACGTGCTCCGCTTCAAACTTTTTGAATGCCGGCTCGATATCTTCAGGCTTTCGTACGTCTGCACTCGCGATCTTGATGTCAAGCTTTGGTGCAGCAGTCTCGATCTCGTCCCATTGCCCGATGGCTTTAACATCGGTTGAATTATTCACGATTCCTATCGTCAGTGCACGGGGCACGATCTCCCGAGCAAGCTCAAGCTGTTTTGTGGGTAGTCCCTTAATGTAGGGCATGATGCCCGTTAGATTTCCACCTGGGCGGGCATCAGTTTCTATCAAGCCGAGCGCAATCGGGTTGCCCAAGGCCGGGACAACAATGGGGATCGTTGACGTTGCCAGCTTAGCGGCAACCGCGTGGGCGCTTGCGCCCGCTAAGATTACGTCGGGATTAAGCCGAACCAAGTCCTTCGCCACTCTTGGCAAGTCGGCGGTAGATTCGGCTGATCGGGCGACTATATCGAAGTCGCGCCCCTCAAAATATCCGAGCTCTTGCATCCCATCCAAAAACGATTGGCGAAACCGTAAGCCTTTGAGCTGAGCTGGCGTGCCCTGTGCAAGTATTCCGATCACTGGCCGCTTCTTCGCGCTCTCGGCTGCTACCACACAAGGGCAAGCTACCGCACCGCCCAGCAGCGTGATGAACTCGCGTCGTTTCACTCAATCACCTCGTCGGCGCGGGCAAGCACAGTCGGCGGAATTTCGAG
>VAZL01000627.1 GCA_005883445.1 Alphaproteobacteria bacterium
ACCTTGCCCTCGTTCATGACCGTGACGTGGTCGGCGATCTGGAACACCCGGTCGATGTCGTGCTCGACGAGCAGCACGGGAATTTCCGCGGAGATGGTCGTCAGCAGCGCGGCGATGCGCGTGCGCTCGGCGGCGGCGAGCCCGGCGAGCGGCTCGTCCAGCAGCAGGATTCGCGGCCGAGTCGCAATGGCGAGCCCCATGTCGAGCAGGCGCTGGCCGCCGTAGGAGAGCGAGCCTGCTTCCGCCTGTTCGATGCCGCTAAGGCCGAGAAAGTCGATAAGTTCGGCAGTCTCCTCGTTCACCTCCGCCACTGCCGCGGCCGAGGTCCATAGCGCGAAACGCTTGGGGCTGCGCGCCTGCACGGCGAGCCGCAGGTTCTCGGCGGCCGACAGCCCCCCGAACAGATTCGTGATCTGGAACGAGCGGCCGACACCGGCCGCGGTGATGTCCTCGGGCTTCAAGCCGGCGATCGAGCGGCCTTCGAGCTCGATCGTGCCGGCGTCCGGTGGAAAGAGTCCTGACACGAGATTGAAGGCGGTTGTCTTGCCGGCGCCGTTCGGACCGATCAGCGCGTGCAACGTGCGGTCGGTGACCGTCAGGTCGATGCCATCGACGGCATGAATGCCGCCGAACCGCTTGACGAGACCGCGCGCGGCCAGCACTGGGGCCTCGCTCGCGGCGGAGCGGCGATAGACCTGCGGCAGTTCCGCGCCCTGCGTGATTCGCCGGCCGGCCATTGCCGCGGCCTCGATCGTCCGCCTGCGGAACGGCGCCATGATCCGCCCGGCAACGCCGACTAAACCGGTCGGCGAGAACACGATGAAGCCGACGAACAGCAAACCAAAATAAAACAGCCAGTGCGGCGTCCAGATCGAGAGAAACTCGCGAAAGAGTATGAAGAACAAGGCACCGAGCGCGGGACCGAGGAAGCTACGCATCCCCCCGATCACCACCATCGCGACGAGCTCGCCCGAGAACGCAACGGCGAGCGGCTCTGCCGACGCGAAGCGGTGATTGAACACCGAGAGCGCGCCTGCGATCGCAACCACGGTCGCGGACAGCACGAAGCCGATCAGCTTGTAGCGATTGGTCGGATAGCCGACGAAGCGCGCACGCTCCTCGTTCTCGCGGATCGCCACCAGCACGCTGCCGGCAGGCGAGCGGTGGAAGCGCCAGAGCAGGTAACACACCCCCATGCCGATTGCCGCGACGACCCAATAGTAGGCGTGATCGGATTCGAGATCGAGGTTGAGCACCGTCGCGCGGGTCACGCCGCCCAATCCGCTCTCGCCTCCGGTGAGCTCGGTCCAGCGGTAACCGATGGCGAACAAAAGCGCAGTCAGCGCGAGCGTGAGCAGCGAGAAATAAACGCCGCGCCGGCGGAGAATCAGCGCGCCGGAGACGAGTGCGGCCGCGGCGACAAAGGCAATCGCGAATAGGAACGGTGGAACGATCTCGCCGGAAAACCAGTACCGCTGGCTCAAAGCAGCGGCATAGGCGCCGAGCCCGAACCACGCGCCGTGACCGAACGAGACGAGGCCGGTATAGCCGACCAATACATTGAGTCCCATGCAGGCAATAGCGAACACCACCACGTCGATTGACGTGCGCAGCGGCAGGCCGACGACGTCGAGGGCGAACGGCAGGACCGCGAGCGCGAGCGGCGCAATCAGAAGGGCGGCGTATTGCTGGCGCATTACCGGCTACTCGAACTTTTGGATGCGCTCGCCGAAAAGGCCGCGCGGCCGCACCAGCAGCACCAGCGCCATCAGCAGATACATCGAGGCTTCGCCCCAGGATGGGTTGAAGTAGATGGTGACGCCGCGCACGACGCCGACCAGCACGGCGGCGGCGATCACGCCCCAAAACGAGCCCAGGCCCCCGATCACGACGACGACGAACGCCGCGGTGAGAATTTCCGCGCCCATCGCCGGGTGCACGCCTGCGATCGGCGCGAGCAGCACGCCGGCAAGCCCGGCGAGCCCGACCCCGAGCGCGGCGATCGCCGTCATGTAGGGCGCGAGCGAGATGCCGAGCGCGCCGACCACGTCGGGGTTCTGCACGCCCGCGCGCACCACGCGGCCGAACGGGGTGCGATAGACGATGAACCAGGTGGCCGTCACGGCGGCGACCGCCACGGCCAAAATGATGAGACGGTACCGCGAGTAGATGAAGTCGCCGACGAAGATCTGCCCGCGCAGCTCGGGCGGGATCGAGAACGGCAGCGGGGTCGCGCCGAACACGATGCGCAGGCCTTGCTCGATCACCATCGCGAGCCCGAAGGTCAACAGCAGGCTCAAGATCGGATCGGAGCGGTAGAAGCGGCGAAACAACAGCCGCTCGATCGCGACGCCGATGAGACCGACGGCGAGCGGCGACACGATGAGGGCGCCCCCAAACCCGATACGGTCCGCCAGGACGACCGCGAGATAGGCGCCGATCGCGTAGAAGCCGCCGTGCGCGAGATTGACGATGCCGCCGAGCGCGAAGATCAGCGACAGGCCGAGTGCGATCAAAAGGTAATAAGCCCCGACCAGGAGGCCGTTGAGAACCTGCTCGAGTATGAAGACGAGCTGCACGCGGCCACTCTTCGGGAATGAGCTCGAACCGGCTGGACCTAGCGCCGCTTCTTTGTCGCAGACGCGCAACGGGCGCAGCGCATTCGGTGCGCTCCCTCTCC
>VAZL01000628.1 GCA_005883445.1 Alphaproteobacteria bacterium
AAGCACATCATCGAGGCGCATGGCGGCCGCATCTGGGCGGAGAACCGTCGGTCGGCGCCGGCGGCTTCCGACGAGACATCCTTGGTGCTCGGGGCGCGCTTCATCGTGCGGCTGCCGGCGATGTGATGGCGGATCAAACTCCGACCGTGCACGCCTCGGCCGTGCTGGCCGGCGCGCGCGCCGTGCTCATCCGTGGGCCGGCGGGAGCCGGCAAATCGCAACTTGCCCTCGCGCTCATTCAGGCAGCGGACACCGGGCTGCTGCGGTTCGCCCGCCTGGTGGGAGACGACCGCGTTCATCTGCAAGCGCATCACGGGCGTCTGCTGGTACGGCCGGCCGCGGCGCTGGCGGGACTGATCGAAGTGCGCGGGCTCGGCATTCGGCGGCTGGACCACGAGCCGATGGCAGTGGTCGGCTTGGTGGTCGACCTGGCAGCCGAGGATGCCGAACGGCTGCCGGCGGCCAGCGAGACCGTGCTCCTCGGCGTGCCGTTGCGGCGACTTGCGGTCGCACCCGGCGCGGACGCGCTCGCCCCCGTCCTCGCCCTTCTGCATTCACCGGACGGTGATATTAAACCTCCGTCATGATCCTTGCAGCCGAGCCCGGTGGCACAAAAGTAACCGGCGCGCGATAAGTTCCCCCGCCGCAGGGCGCGGGAAAGGCGCCCTTTACCGCAATGCAACACCACCCCCAAATCCCTGGAAAGCCCCTTGCGCAGGGGCTTCGGATGGTCATGATGGGCGGCCTTTCGTGCGGTGCAACTGGAACGCGCCGGCGGGGAGCTCCATGATCGGCCTCGTACTCGTCACCCATGGGCGCCTCGCGGCCGAGTTCCGCTCGGCTCTGGAGCACGTTGTCGGCCCGCAGAAGCAGATCGAGGCGGTGACGATCGGGCCCGACGACGACGTCGAGCAACGCCGCAAGGACATCATCGAGGCGGTCAAGCGGGTGGACAGCGGCGAAGGGGTCGCCATCCTCACCGATATGTTCGGCGGCACGCCTTCCAACCTCGCGATCTCGGTGATGGGCCGGCCCAAAGTCGAGGTTCTCGCCGGCATCAATCTTCCGATGCTGGTGAAGCTCGCCAAGGTGCGGGACGAATGTCCGCTGACCGAGGCGGTGGCGGCCGCGCAGGACTCCGGCCGCAAATACATCACCATCGCCAGCCGCGTTCTCACCGGGAAATGAGCGAGCCCGCGGGCGTGGCCGACTCCTCTTCCGCCAATCATCCGCCGAACCCGGCACCGATCATCCGCGTGCTCGAAATCTGCAACAAGAAGGGATTGCACGCGCGCGCCTCGGCGAAGTTCGTGCAAACGGTGGAAAGATTCGATTGCGAGGTGAAGGTCAAGCGCGGCCACGAGGTCGTCGGCGGCACCTCGATCATGGGCCTGATGATGCTGGCGGCCGGCCCCGGCACGACGATCACCGTCGAAGCGAGCGGGCCGCAAGCGGCCGAGGTCGTCGACGCGCTGGCGGCACTGGTGAGCGGGCGGTTCACGGAACAGGAATAAGGCTGCTCCGCGCCTCGCCGGCTCAAGCCACCTCCTTCCTCAACACCCTCGCCGCCGGTCGCAGATCGGCGACGAAATTGTCATACTCGCGCTGCTTGTCCGCGTCGTCATCGATGCGCAGCAGCCAGGACGGATGGATGGTCACGAAGGCGGCGGTGCCGTCGGCCAGATGCAAGGTCTGTCCGCGCAGCTTGCCGATCGTGACCGAACGGCCGAGCAGACTGCGCGCGCCCGTGGCGCCGAGCGCGACAATGGCCGCCGGCTTCACGATCGCGCGCTCGCGATCGAGCCAAATCTTGCAGCGCTCGATTTCGTAGGCGTTGGGGCGCTTGTGCAGGCGCCGCTTGCCGCGCATCTCGTGCTTGAAATGCTTCACCGCATTGGTGACGAAGACCTCGGTGCGGGGAATTCCCGCCTCCGCCAGCGCCCGGTCGAGGACGCGTCCGGCCGGGCCGACGAACGGCTTGCCGCTGAGGTCCTCCTTGTCGCCGGGCTGCTCGCCGACGAGCATGAGATGAGCGGACTTGCGGCCCTCGCCCGGCACCGCCCGCGTTGCGTCTTTATAGAGCGGACAGCGCGTGCATTCGTTCTCCGCCTTGGCGAGCTCCTGCAGCGAAGTGATCTTGGGAGAAAGCTCGAGATTAAGCTGCGTCTTCTCTCGCATCGGGCGCTCCTGGCGAATCGCCGCCGGCCTTGCCGGGTCAACGCCGGGCCGCCTCGACAGTTCGGCGCAGGGGCAAGTTTGCGCCCGGACATAAAGAAATCTTTATATCTTCGTTGCAGGAGGCGGCGGGCCCTGCTATAGCGACCGCCGACCGGCGTGCCGGCTCGCGCGCCCTGCTTTCCCAACCATGCAAGGATCGTCATGAACGCTGCATCGAAAGCCGCCAGAACTGTTGCCAAGCCGGTTGCCGACTATGTCGTCAAGGACGTGGGTCTCGCCGACTGGGGCCGCAAGGAAATCGCCATCGCCGAGACCGAGATGCCCGGCCTCATGGCGACGCGCGAGGAGTACGGCCCCGAGCAGCCGCTGCGCGGCGCGCGCATCTGCGGCTCGCTGCACATGACCATCCAGACCGCCGTGCTGATCGAGACGCTCAAGGCGCTCGGCGCCGACGTGCGCTGGGCCTCGTGCAACATCTATTCGACCCAGGACCACGCCGCGGCGGCGGTGGCGGCCGGCGGCACGCCGGTCTTCGCCGTCAAGGG
>VAZL01000075.1 GCA_005883445.1 Alphaproteobacteria bacterium
AGCACGCGTTCGTCGAGGTTCGCCGATGCGAGCTGATTCTTCATCTTGGCGATACCGGGCAGCATCCCCATCAGCCCGGCCATGCCGCCCATCTGCTGCATCTGCGCGAGCTGCTCGCGCAAGTCCGCGAGATCGAAGGCGCCCTTGCGCATCTTCTCGGCGACGCGCGCGGCTTTCTCGGCATCGATCGTCGCCGCCGCCTTCTCGACCAGGGTGATGATGTCGCCCATGCCGAGGATGCGATCGGCGATGCGTGCGGGATAAAAATCCTCGAGCGCATCCATTTTCTCGCCGGTGCCGAGGAGCTTGATCGGCTTGCCCGTCACCGCGCGCATGGAGAGCGCGGCGCCGCCGCGCCCGTCGCCGTCGACCCGCGTGAGCACGATCCCGGTCAAGCCGACGCGATCGTTGAAGGCGCGCGCGAGGTTGACCGCGTCTTGGCCGGTCAGCGCGTCGGCGACGAGCAGTACCTCGTGCGGATTGGCGGCGCGCTTGACGTCGGCGGCCTCCGCCATCATCGCTTCATCGAGCGTGGTGCGGCCGGCAGTATCGAGGATGACGGCGTCGTAGCCGCCGAGGCGGCCCGCTTGCAAGGCGCGCTGGGCAATCTGCGCCGGCTGCTGACCCGCGACGATCGGCAGCGTATCGACGTTGACCTGCTGCCCCAGCACGGCGAGCTGTTCCATCGCTGCCGGACGGCGCACGTCGAGCGAGGCCATGAGTACCTTGCGCCGCGCCTGCTCGACGAGGCGCTTGGCGAGCTTGGCGGTGGTGGTGGTCTTGCCCGAGCCCTGCAGGCCGACCATCATGATCGGCACCGGCGGCGGAGCATTGAGATCGATCGGCTCGCCGCGCGTGCCTAGGGTGTCGATCAGCTGGTCGTGAACGATCTTCACCACCATCTGGCCCGGCGTCACCGATTTGATGACCTCGACCCCGACGGCGTGGCTCTTCACCTTGTCGACGAAGGCGCGCACCACGTCGAGCGCCACGTCGGCTTCGAGCAAGGCGCGCCGCACTTCGCGCAGCGCCGCATCGACGTCCGCCTCGGTGAGCGCGCCGCGCCGCGTCAGGCGGTCGAGGATGCCGCCGAGCCTTTCGGAGAGCGAATCGAACATCGTGCCGTTGTCCTACGCCCTCGTCCTTCGAGACGCGCCCCTCGCGCGCTCCTCAGGATGAGGGCTTACCAAACACCTACGGCGCCCGAGGGCGCATTGCGCTGTCGGGCGGTGGCCTCCGGCCTCCAGGGCCGGTCGGCGGGTTTCACTTCGGCTCTTGGCGAGAGCGCGCGGAACCTATGGATGCGGCCCGGGGAAGTCAAGGACGCCGAGCCTCGCGGGAGCGGTCTCCTGCGTCCCCGCGGCCGCTTACTCGCCGATCCGTCTTCCGTTACTCTCGATGCGCGAACTCGCAAGTTGCCCGCCGGCAATGGAAGGACCGCCCCATGCAAATCACGCGGGTGCTGTTCATCGCGCTTGCAGCGATCGCCGTTTCCGCCGATCGGACATGGTCGCAGCCGTCGACTGCCGATTATCCCAACCATCAGGTCAATCTCGTCGTGCCGTTCGCCCCCGGCGGCGGCACCGACATCCTCGGGCGATTGATCGGCCAAAAGTTGTCCGACCGCTTCGGCAAGCCGTTCGTGGTCGAGAACCGCCCCGGCGCCGGCACGGTAACAGCCGCGGTCCAAGTCGCGAAAAGCCCGCCCGATGGCTACACCATCATGATGGCGACCAGCGGGACCATGGCGATGAATACGACGCTCTACAAGAAGCTGCCCTATGATCCGGGAAAGGATCTCGTTCTCGTCGCGCTCGTTTGCAACGTGCCCTTCGTGCTCGTGGTCAACCCGGCGCTGCCGGTCAACTCCGTCGCCGATCTCGTCAAGCTCGCGAAGGCGCAGCCGCTGAGCTACGGTTCGGGCGGCGCCGGCGCCTTCCATCACCTCATGGGCGAGTTGTTCAAAACCACGCTCGGCATCCCGATGACCCATGTGCCGTACAAGGGAACCCTGCCCGCACTCAATGACGTCATCGCCGGGCATATTCAATTGATGTTCAGCGATCTCGCGCCGGCTTATCCGCTGATCCAGTCGGGCAAGGTGCGCGCGCTCGGCGTGACGACGGCGCAGCGCACCGCCGCCGCGCCGGACATCCCGCCGCTCGCCGAAGTCGGCGTCCCAGGCTTCGACTGGGCGGCCTGGCAATCGGTCGTAGCGCCGGGCGGAACGCCGACGGAGATCGTCGCCAAACTCAACGGCGCAGTGAACGCGGCCGTCGCCGAGCCTGAGGTCGAAAAACAACTTATCGGCCTTCAGTTCATTCCGCTCGGCAAAGGCTCGCCCGAGGAGCTTGACCGTTTCGTCAAGTCGGAAACGGTGCGCTGGGCCAAGGTCCTGCAACAGGCCGGAGTGGCGGGCTCGGAGTGACGGCGGGTTGCGAGCGCGGTTGGTTCAATTCCCCGGCATCACGCGCCTTGCCACCGGCGTCCATCTGTCGATCTCGCTCGCCATGAAGGTTGTGAACTCGTCCGAGGTCATGACGCGTGTCTCAACGGCGTCGCGGTCGAGGCGTTTACGCACATCCGGCAGCTCCAGCATCTTGGCTACCGCCGCATTGAGGCGCTGCGTGATATCGTTCGGCAAGCCCGCCGGCCCCGACAAAGCGAACCACGTCACCGCCGTGAGCTCGTCGTAGCCGAGGTCCTTGAACGTCGGCAGATCGGGGAACTCGGGGAGCCGCGCGCTCGCCGTCACAGCGATCGGGATGACCTTCCCGGCGCGGATTTGCGCCAGCGCCGAGGTCCAGGTCATGGTACCGACGTTCACGTTGCCGCTGATGAGGTCCATCATCGCCTGCGAGCCGCCCTTGGTCATGATCTGCTGCAGCTTGATGCCGGCCTTCTGCGCGAAGACTTCCGCCATCAGATGTCCGAGCGTGCCGACGCCGGGCGAAACGTAATCGATCGCCGCCCCGCGCCGCCCCAACGCCACCAGCTCCGCAAGCGAGCGCACGTTGAGCGCGGGATTCACCACGAAAACATTGGGCGGCCCGCCGATATAGGCGATGTGGGTGAAGTCCTTCATGGGATCAAAGCCGGGATTGGGGCTGATCGCCGGCGCGATCACGTTGTAAGCGATGCTCGACGTCGCGAGCGTATAGCCGTCGGGCGCGGCTTGCGCCGCGGCTGCCATCCCGATCAAGCCGCCAGCGCCCGCCCGGTTCTCCACGAAGCAGCGCTCATGAAACGCCTCGCTGAAGTGATCGCAGACGAGGCGGCCGAACATGTCGGCCGCACCGCCAGGTGTCGAGGGCGCGATGATGCGCAGCGGCCGCGTCGGCCAGTCGGCCGCGCTTGCCGGTCCGATCGAGCTGCCGGCGACGGCGAGAACGAGCGCGGCGGCAAGACGACACGGTGTGCTCATGAGGATCAATGATGCGGGCGTTGCGACGCGCCCGCAAGCGGCGGTCGACACGACGGAGGTAGGCCCGTTGCGGGGGTTTGCGGTTTCCGCTTAGGTACCGGCGCCGATGTTTCGCCGCATCGGCGCTGGAGATCGCGCATGGACGCGGATTTGCTGGAGGCGGGAGAGGACACGATCGAGCTCAAAGGCTCGTCCATCATCGCCGCGATCAAAGCGAGCGGCGTCGAGTTCATCCTTTCGGTGCCCGATATCGTGACCAGCGGCGGCCTGCTGCGGCCCATTTCGCGCGATCCGGCATTCAAGCTCATCCGGGTGTGCAAGGAGGACGAATGCATCGGCATCGCCTCCGGCCTCTCGTATTGCGACAAGCGCGCGTTGACGCTCATCCAATACACGGGCTTTCTCGACTCCATCAACGCCATCCGCGGCGTCGCGGTCGAGTATCGCCAGCCGATCTGCATGATGATCGGGCTGCTCGGACACGATCCCTCGACGGCGCCGCGCAATTCGCCGCGCTATGGCGTGCGCATCATCGAGCCGATCCTCGACGCCATGGGCATCCCGCATCACCTGATCAATGAAGACGCCGACGTCGCGAAAATCCGCCCCGCGATCGAGGATGCCTACGCGGCCTCGCATCCGGTTGCGCTCCTGATCGGCCGCAGGCCTTCCGCGTCATGATGAAACGAGACGAGTGCTTCCGCGCGCTGGCGCGGCACGTGACCGACGAAGTCGTGGTCGCGACCTACAGTTCCGCCGTCGACTGGCTCGCGCTCGGCGAGCGCGCGCTCAATTACTTTTCAGTGGGCGCGATGGGGGTTGATTCCTCGCACGCGCTCGGACTGGCGCTGGGCCGGCCGGACAAGCGCATCATCTGTCTGCAGGGCGACGGCAGTCTGCTGATGAATCTCGGATGCCTCGTGACCATCGCCGCAGCGGCGCCCAAGAACCTCGTCCATATGGTCGTGCAGAACGGAACCTACGAGGCGAACGGCTCGCATCCGATCCCGAACACCAAGGTCGAATTCGCCGCGATGGCGCGCGCGGCCGGCTACGCGCACGTACATGAGTTTTCGGAACTGGCCAATTTCGAGCAGCAGGCCGCGCACGTCCTCAAGCAGGACGGCCCGGTGTTCGCAACGCTCCATGTGGAGCGATCGAAGCCGCTCACTTACGACTATGCAAACCTCTACGATCCGGCACGGCGCGTCGCACTCAAAGCGGCGCTGCGGGCCTCATAGAGGGGCAAAAAGCACCGCCCATACCATTGTTGCCGAGCCGGCGGGCTATCAGCTCCCGCGTCGCACCGGCGCCTTCCTGTAAACAACAGGGAAAATACAGGAGGGAGCGCAGATCACCCCGTATTTACGGGCTTTGTTCGAGGCCGGTGCGGCAAATAACAGGACGATAACAGGACACGAACAGGAAAAAGGCGGCGCGTCAGTCATTTTTTTTCGCGGATCACCAACGCGCGATAAAAAGCCCGCAGCGGTATGTCGCGCGGGCCGTCATGCGCAGTTTTGGTGAATATTCTTTTCTGGAAGATTCTCGTTACGCGAGTCAACAAAAATCCGCAGGGCTTGCTTAGTTCGCCGCCGCGACCTGGCTCGCGGCTTCCGGCACTACCAGGCGATATCCGACCCCGAGCTCGGTCAAAAGTATCCGCGGCTGGGTGGGGTCGACCTCGATCTTCTGCCGGAGCTTGCGCACGAAGATGCGCAGATAATGCGTGTCGTGCAGGTGCGGCGACCCCCAGACTTCCTTGAGCAGGAACTGGTGGGTGACGACGTTGCCGGCGTGCTGCGCCAACAGCTGCAGCAGCCGATATTCCTTCGGGGTGAGCATCACGCGGGCGCCGTTGATGGTCACGATGCGTGCGGCGAGGTCGATCGCGAGCGGTCCCACCTTGACCACCGGCTCGCCGGTGGAGACGCGCACGTGCCGGCGCATGGCGGCGTGCGCGCGCGCCAGCAGCTCCGCCATGCCGAACGGCTTGACCACATAATCGTCGGCGCCGCTCTCCAGCAGGCGCACCTTCTCCGCTTCGTTGGAACGTACCGACAGCACGATGAGCGGAACGCTCGACCAGGCCCGCAGGCGTTCGAGCACCTCGGACCCGTCCATGTCCGGCAATCCGAGATCGAGTATCACGAGGTCGGGCGGCTTGAGCGTCGCCCAGCGCAGCGCATCGGCGCCGGTCTCGGCGTCCTGCACGCTGAAGCCGTCGAGCTCGAGCCCGGCCCGCAGAAAGCGGCGAATCTGCACTTCGTCGTCGACAACAAGGACAACGGGATTGGCTTCAGTCATCGGGACCGACCTCGGGTTGGCTCGCGGGCGTTGCAAAGGGCAGATGGATCGACACCGTGGTGCCTTGATCGGCGCCTGCGCTCGCAGCCTCGATCTTGCCGCCGTTGGCGGTGACGAAGGCCTTCGCGATCCACAGGCCAAGACCCGACCCCGAGGTCGTGGCCGCGTGGCGGGCGCCGCGGAAGAATCGCTCGCCGAGCTGCGCGTTCTCCTGCGCCGTCAGCCCGACACCCTCGTCATGGACCGAAAGCACGACGTCGCGGCCGTTGCGCTTGGCGGCGACGGTGATCGGCGAGCCCGGCGGCGAATATTTCGCCGCGTTGTCGACGATTTGTCCGAATGCCTGCTCGACCAACACAGGATCCACATAGATGAACGGCAGATTCGAATCCACGTCGAGCGAGAGGGTATGCGCGGAGAGCCGCCGACGCCGGCGCTCGAGCGCGGAATTGACGATATCCTGCGGCTCGATCCATTCCTGCCGCGGCCTGATCTGTGCGCGGCTGATCCGAGTCGCATCGAGGAGATTCTGGATATCGTTATTGAGGCGATCCGCCTCGTCACGCACGACGCCAGCGAGCGAGGTGAGCCGCTCGTCCTTGGCGATCACCGCGGATTTGCTCAACACCGTCGCGGCGCCGAGGATCGAGGCCAGCGGCGTGCGCAATTCGTGCGAGACCGAGCCGATCAGCGCCTCGCGCAGCAGCTCGGTCTCGGAACGCATTTTCGCGTCGTTGAGCGCGCGCGCGACGTCGAGCCGCTCGAGCGTGGCGGCGGCGTCAGACAGCACGTCGTCGACGCGCTTGCGTACCTCATCGATGTCACTTGGCCGGACGCTGCCGAGATCGATGGCGATGACGCCGAAGTCGGTATTTTTCTGCGATACGCGACGCACCAGCCAGATGTCGCCGGCGCCGTCGTCCACCGTGGTCGCGAGCGTGCGGCCGGCTTGAACCTCCGCAATCGCGGAATGCACGCGCTGCGACAACGCGCCCTGGTCGGGTTTGGCATCGCGATCGCCGCCGGAGCCCGTTCCGAACAACACCACCTTGCGCTGGACGAGGCTCGCCAGATGCTGCTCGATCGCGAGATAGATGTCCGCGGCGGATGACGCCGCCGCCAGCCGGCGCGAGAAGGCGTAGAGATCGCCCATTTCCTTTTCGCGTTTGCGCGCGATTTCGGTTTGCATCTTCATCGAATTCGCAAGGTGGCTGGTGACCCCGGCGACCACCATGAACAACACGAGATTGAGGATTTCGTTCGGCCGCGCGAGGTAGAAGCTGTAGTACGGCGAAAAGAAAAAGTATCCCGACCAGAGCACGCCCGCGACCGCCGCAACCAGCGCCGGGATCAGGCCGAGGTGCCAGCCCGCGAGCAGCACCGGCAGCAGATAGATGACGGAGCCGCGGCGTACCTCCAGCGATTGGGTCAGCGCATAGACCACGACCGTGGTCACGGCCACCATCACCAGGGCGATGGCGCTGCCGCGCAATTCGCGTCGAACCGCGTCCATTCCAACCACGGACCATCCTCCTGCGCCGCGACGGCGCGCTGGGATGAGCCAAAGATAGTACTCCCGCCCCGGACGGTCATCCCTCAGCCAGCTTGCTGGTTAAGGGGGCTTTGCGTTGGCGGAATGGGCGGTCCGACGGCCGAGCGGGTTTATACGCGCCGTTTATGCGCGGTTGCCTTGTCTGTCGGCGCGCGCGCAATATGCTTCAAGCCAGACGCGCTGCGAGATGACTGGCGACAAGTCCCGAACGCCGATCTTCCGTCATCTGACGGGGGAGCTTGCTCATGATCTGCATCGACGGAAATTGGCGCGCGGCAGCGGCCGCCTTGCTGCTGGCGACGGGAGGAAGCGCAATGGCGGGATCGCTCGGCGGGCCGTTGGAGCTGCAAGACGAAGGCAGCTTCTTCGTCAACGGCCAACTCACCCAGTCGACGCATCCCGGCACCGCGGTCGGGGGCATCTCGCAATCCGGCACGATCACAGTCAACCAGATGTACGTCCAATACCGCATCCCGAAGACGGTCAGCGGGCCGGCGATGGTCATGGTGCACGGCTCCGGCCATACCGGCGCCACCTATGAGACCACCCCTGACGGGCGCGAGGGCTGGGCGACCTATTTCGCCCGCAAGGGTTTCCCGGTTTACGTCGTCGACCATTCCGGGCGCGGGCGCTCGGGCTTCAACCCCACGGTGATCAACCGCGCGCGTGCCGAATCCAATGCTGCTTTGCTGCCCGACATCCAGATCGCGCCGCGCGAGCGGGCCTGGTATTTCTTCCGCATCGGCGCGACCTATCCGACCCCCTTCCCCGGCTCGCAGTTTCCGGTCGAGGCGTTCGACCAATACACCGCGCAGCTCGTGCCCAACGCGGAGGCGACGCTACCCGGCGCCGGCGCCAATACCGTGCAGGCGCTCGGCGCGCTGCTCGACAAGATCGGTCCCGCGGTCGTGATGGTGCATTCGCAGTCCGGCGCCTACGGCATGGACCTCGTGCGCGCCCGCGCCGCCAAGATGCTGGGCTTCATCAATATCGAGGGCAATTGCGCACCGGTGACGGCGGACGAAGTGGTGAAGATCTTTTCCAAGGTTCCGCTGCTCTCAGTGTGGGGCGACAACAGCCGGGGCGCGCCCGGGCCGA
>VAZL01000629.1 GCA_005883445.1 Alphaproteobacteria bacterium
CGTGTCCACCTCCCAGGAGGTGGAGGTGCAGATCCTCGAGGTCGATCCGGTCAAGCGGCGCATCTCGCTCGGGCTCAAGCAAACCATGCGCAATCCGTGGGAGGTGTTCGTCGAGAAGTATCCGCCCGGCGCCGTGATCGAGGGCGAGGTCAAGAACAAGACCGAGTTCGGGCTGTTCCTCGGCCTCGACGGCGACGTCGACGGTATGGTCCATCTCTCCGACCTCGACTGGAAGCGGCCGGGCGAGCAAGTGATCGAGGAGTACAAGAAGGGCGACAAGGTCAACGCCAAGGTGCTCGACGTGGACGTCGAGAAGGAGCGCATTTCGCTGGGCATCAAGCAACTCGCAGGCGACCCCATGGAGAGCGCCGGCGATCTCAAGAAAGGCTCGGTCGTGACCTGCGAGGTGACCGAGGTGAAGGACGCCGGCATCGAGGTTAAGATCGTCGGCAGCGACCTCACTACCTTCATCAAGCGCTCCGAGCTGGCGCGCGACCGCGCCGAGCAGCGGCCGGAGCGTTTCTCGGTCGGGCAGAAGGTCGATGCCCGCGTCATCCAGTTCGACCGCCGAACCCACAAGGTGCAAGTCTCGATCAAGGCGCTCGAAGTGGCGGAGGAGAAGGAGGCGATCGCTCAGTACGGCTCCACCGATTCGGGGGCGACCCTCGGCGACATCCTCGGCACCGCGCTCAAGCGCGCAACGGAAAAGCCGGCCGAGAAGAAGGAAGAATAAGCGTAAGACGCGAGGGCGGACGAATCGAGGAGAGCTGAGCCATGTCGCTCGATGCCGATACTATCGTCGATCGTCGCCGCATGCGGCGCAAGCTCACCTTCTGGCGCGTCTGCGCGGTCATCGTCGCCATCTGCGCGGTGATCGCGGTGGGCGCCGCGTTGCGCGCGCCCGGCACCGACGTGTTGGTCGGGGGCACGAGCGGATCGATCGCGCGCGTCACCATCACCGGCCTCATCCGCACCGATCAGCAGCGGGTGGAGGCGCTGGAGCGGCTCGGGAAATCGCGCGCGCGGGCCGTGATCGTGCACATCAATACCCCCGGCGGCACCACGTCCGGCTCCGAGCAGCTGCACGACTCGTTGATGCGGCTCAAGGAGCAAAAACCGCTGGTCGTCGTGGTCGACGGGCTCGCGGCTTCGGGCGGCTACATCACGGCGATCGCGGCCGATCACATCGTCGCGCTGGAGACTTCGCTGGTCGGCTCGATCGGCGTGTTGTTCCAATATCCGAACGTCACCGATCTCCTCAAGACGCTCGGCGTCAAGGTCGAGGAGATCAAGTCGTCTCCGCTCAAGGCGGCGCCCAACGGCTTCGAGCCGACCTCCCCGGAAGCGCGCGCGGCGATCGAGGCGATCGTCTCGGACTCCTACGCCTGGTTCCGCGGCATGGTGAAGGCGCGCCGCCACCTCGACGATGCGGCGCTCGACCGCGTGGCCGACGGTCGCGTCTTCACCGGCCGTCAGGGCGTGGCGCTCAAGCTCGTCGACGAGATCGGCGACGAGCGAGCCGCGCTTGCGTGGCTGGCAAGGGAGAAGAACGTCGATCCGCAGACGCCAGTGCGCGACTATCGACTGCGCGACCGGTTGGGCGACCTGCCGTTCCTGCACACCGCCGTCGTCACGAGCCTCGAGGCGGTGGGCCTGAGCTCGTTCGCACGGCGGCTGGAAGAGTGGGGCGCGGTGCAGGCGGTGGAGCGTCTCAACCTTGACGGTCTCTTGGCCCTTTGGCACCCTCCAATTGCGAACTAGGGCGGGGCGATTCGTTCCGTCAGGCAGGGACGGCAGCAGCGATGATCAAGTCCGAGCTCGTGCAGCGCATCTCTTCGCAGAACCCGCATCTCTATCAGCGCGACGTGGAAAACATCGTCAACGCCATTCTCGGCGAGATCGTCGCGGCCATGGCGCGCGGCGACCGGGTCGAGCTGCGCGGCTTCGGGGCCTTCTCGGTCAAGAACCGCCCGGCGCGGACGGGCCGCAACCCGCGCACCGGCGCCCACGTCTCGGTGGACAAGAAGTCGGTGCCGTTCTTCAAGACCGGCAAGGAAATGCGCGAGCGGCTCAATCGTCCGAGCAGCTGAGGTCATGATCCGCAGGATTGTCACCGCGCTGATCCTCCTTCCGCTCGCGATCGTCGTCATCAGCGTTGCGGTCGCCAATCGCCAGAGCGTCGTCGTCTCCTTCGACCCGTTCGACCAGGCGCACCCCGCCCTCACGCGGGCGCTGCCGCTCTATCTCTTGATGCTGATGCTCCTGATCGGCGGGGTGGTGGTCGGCGGCATTGCCGCCTGGCTCAGGCAGGGCAAATGGCGTCGCGCCGCGCGGCGTGCCGACGCGCAAGCGCGCGAGCTGCGCGCGGAAGTGGACCGCCTCAAGCGGCGCCTGGGCACAAGCGTGCTTGCCGCCCACCCAACGCCGGGCGAGGCTGCGCCGCGGCTGATGATCCCGCCGCCCGCCGCCTAGCCGCGCGAATTCTTCCTTTGATATCAAAGGACTGAGGAGGCGAGACAAAACGTCGGCGCCGATGTAG
>VAZL01000630.1 GCA_005883445.1 Alphaproteobacteria bacterium
GAAATGTTAAGGGACTTAGTGAGCGCCGAGTCGGTCCCCTAAGGAGTGGCCGGTAGGTGCTATGAGCGGCCATGTGATGAGGACTGCCTGCAGACTGAGCCGCCGCTTGCCAGGGCTCGCATAGGCCGGCATGTAACCTCTGTAGTGCCTCGAACCGGGAACCCTCCTCATGACCGCCCTCGCCCTCGCCCTTCACACACTCGGCGCCGTCGTCTGGGTCGGCGGCATGTTCGCGATCTATGTCTGCCTGCGACCGGCGCTCGGCACGCTCGAGCCGCCGGAACGCCTGCGGTTGATGCGGGGCACCTTCCAGAAATTCTTTCCCTGGGTGTGGTTGGCGATCCTGCTGCTGCTCGCCAGCGGCTATTGGATGGTGTTCACGGCCTTCAGCGGCTTTGCCGGTGCCGGTCTGCACGTCCACCTAATGCAGATGATCGGCTGGCTGATGATCGCGCTGTTCGTCTGGCTGTTCCACGGACCGTGGCTCGCGTTCAAACGCGCCGTCGATGCCGAGGACTGGCCGCGCGCAGGCGCCAGCCTCAACCGCATCCGCCAGATCATCGCCGTCAACCTGCCGCTCGGCTTGCTCGTGGTCGTCATCGGCGCCAGTGGGCGCTTCTGGCGCTAACTCTCAGTCGGACAGCTTTATTAAGGTCCGTTTAGCGATTCTCTCATCAGATCAACACGGACGAGGTTTTCAGTACACACAACTACTTTGGCAGATTTTGGCAAATGGTCGGCGTGATGGGATTCCCGAATCAGTTTTTCAATGATTCATGAGTGGTCGGCTTTTGGAGGGCCGACCATGGTGGGGACGACGTCGGATTGGGAAGACGAGCTTGGACGCTGGCTTAAGCCGTTATGGATCGCTTGGGTCACAAGGCACGGCGGCGGATGAGCAACTCGCCATGGATCTTGGGAGCGCCCCACAGCCGGTTCTCAAAACTCATTCTTCGGATGAGATCGCGCACCTCTTTGCCGATCTGCGGTCGGCCCCCGAGCGGACGGGATTTCCATCGCCAGTAGGCGGCAAAACCCGTTCGATGCCAACGCACAACAGTCTCGGGCCTGACGATCCTAATGGCGTCAAGTATGCGAGGACAGCGACGATAGAGCCAAATGAACAGAGCACGGTCGGCCCAACGCAAATGCAATCGACGTGGCGCGCGCGGCCTTAGGACATTGAGCTGATGCCGCAGAACCAGGATTTCGGCTTCGAGCTGCGACTTGAAGCAGTCGCACAGCATGCGAACGAAAAGAGGCCAATTGCAATCATGCGGCCATCATGTTCTGATTCGCTGCTGATCGCGAGTCAAATGGACTGAGTTTTCGGAAGCGACAGCCTCCATCAGGGCAGCGACCGCGTTAGATTGCGGAGGCGGTCAGGGATCTTCAGGCCGCTGAACGAGCTTGTAGATCGGAACTTTGGTTGAATCCCAACTTGTCATGATTTGCAGGCAGACCACACATTTTGCGATGTTGCTATCACTCTTAGAAAGCCGCGAATACGTCACCGAATAAAGTGCTCCACAATGAGGACAAAAGAACGTCCTGCCTTCCGGAATTGGCCCTGTTAGAGGCATGTTGGGCGCCTCCGTATTCAGAACCAATATGCGCCCCAAATGAAATAAATTCCAGCGCCGTCAAGTCCTGTCCCTTTCGAAAACTAGATTCGTGCGTATCCATGGTGGTGCGGCATCCGACGAATGGCCCCATTTCGCACGGATTTCGAGGGTTAGCCTAAATATGACGACAGCAAGCCGCGGCAGAGCCGTCGTGCCGCAGCGCCCGCTGCCGGCAGTCGAACCCTAGACGACCTTGAGCGCTGCCGGGTCTTCCGGCCGCTTATTGATCACCTTGTCGACAATGCCCCACTCCATTGCCATTTCCCCAGTCAGGAAGTAGTCGCGCTCGAGCGCGTCCTCGATCTTCTTGAGCGCCTGGCCGGTGTGCTTCACGTAGATCTCGTTGAGACGCTTCTTGAGATTCAGGATCTCCTGGGCATGAAGCATGATGTCGGTCGCTTGGCCCTGGAAGCCGCCGGACGGCTGATGCAGCATGATGCGCGAGTTCGGGAGTGCGAACCGCATGTCTTTCTGGCCGGCAGCCAGCAGCAGCGATGCCATGGAGGCAGCTTGGCCGACGCATAGAGTGGAGACCGCCGGGCGGACGAATTGCATCGTGTCGTAGATTGCAAGCCCGGACGTCACGACGCCGCCTGGCGAGTTGATGTACATCGCTATCTCTTTCTTCGGATTGTCTGCTTCCAGGAACAGGAGCTGGGCGACCACGAGGGTCGACATCACATCCTCGACCGTACCGGTGATGAAGATGATGCGCTCCTTCAGCAGACGCGAGAAGATGTCGTAGGCGCGCTCGCCCCGGGTGGTCTGCTCGACCACCATGGGGACAAGGGTATTCATGTAGATATCAACGGGGTCGCGCATGGATCAACCTCCTTAGACCAGCGGCTTGGGACCGTCGGCGCGAATCCGCCGTGTTGCTCCAGAACCGCAAGGTCACGCATTGATCACAGATATAGCCGGAAACGCCGGCGACAAGCCGCTTCAACCGACATTCCCCAGATAAAGGAGGGGTCCAACCGTCAAGCCTAGGGCGAAAGGGCGAAAGAGTCCTGGCCGCACGGCCAAAAAGAAAGCCCCGCGCCGGCGGGGCTAAGTCCTTCCTCACTGGCCCTCTATGGAAGAGGGCAGCCCATCACTACCACATCGCGAGCAATCGAAATAGGTGCCTATGACTTTCCCTGCGTGGGTGC
>VAZL01000631.1 GCA_005883445.1 Alphaproteobacteria bacterium
CTAGGAACGTCGGCCTCCAGACGATCAAGGCCGCTATTGAGAAGGCGGTGATGCAGCGCGGTAGCTACCCCTAGCCCGGCAAAGGTATGGGATTGTCGGTCATGCTGCCTCCGGTAAATCGTATGCTGTGAGGTCTGTGAGAGGCCCGACCTCCTTCCACAGAACAGTCTCAATAGTGCTTCCGAGCTTTGGTGCATCCGGCCAGCGATGCCCGCCTAGAATGTTCACCGGATAGTCATCGGGACCGATCCTATGCTCGACGGCGGGATTGCCGGAGCCTGGAACGACTCTGAGGCGAGTTTTGAGGCCCGTAGAATGGGCACTTTTTGAATCGCTCCGGTGCTCCGCGCTAGGGGTGTAGCTGCCCGACGCAAAAACGCTATAAACGCGCGGGAAGCGCCTGTGCTCCCTCTGGCATTTCTGGCCACAGAATTTGCGGCCTAGCTTCACAGCCTCCCCGGTCATCGGATCGCGGCTTAGATCGCGCTCGCACACGGCACAGCGGGAGCGATAAAACTGCTCGAAGCAGCCGCGGCAACAAAACGCCGCGTGCTCATTCTCAACAGGCTCACGGAGCTTCGTGCGACAGCGAGAGTTGCGGCAGTAATGCCGTAGGGCGTCAGTCATGTGCTTTCCTTAGTTATGTAACGTTGATAGGCATTGAACGACCCTCGCCCCGGCCCCACGATCGCACCCGTGCTGGAGCGCGGCGGCCATTTCCTCTCCTCGGCGTCACACATCCGCACCGGCGGCACGCTGGCATTGCGGCAATCATCTGGCGCACAATGTCGGGGCGCTCGGCCTCCGATACCCTCTCCTGCGTTGCCAGCCGCTCAAATGCATCTTGCAGCCCGGTGCCGAACCACGTCCGCGTGGCGCAGTAGCTCTTGCCGCCGGTGTCCCAAGCGGCAGACACGTACGCGAACAACTCCGCCACCGTACTCACCTTGGGCCTCTCGTCGTCGGTCATCTGGTCCATCACTCCGCTGGTAGATGGGGAAATATAGAAAGTAGGGGCGCTACCGCCCCCGGCTTTTGGTCGATTCAGGCCCCTGCCGGAGCCTCCGTCGAGGGCGCTACCGCCCCCGGCTCCAGGGGCGCTACCGCCCCCGGCTTTTACGCTGCCGCCTTCAATTTCGGCCCTCGGCTTTGCCCCTTGATTCCTCGCGCTGCCTTGGCGTTGCGCTTTGCTTCGCGGCGGTCCATAGCGACCGTCAGAACTGCTTTCGCAGCCTCTGCCGTCTTAATCTCGCGCCAACGATTGGTTGCGTGCTTCCCGCGAGCCGGTTGAGGCAACCATGTCAGGGCATAGCGGGACGCATAACGCTGATCTTCAAATGACGCCTTGCCATGCACCGTGATCTCGATCCAGCCGAGCGCCTCGGCAACAGCGATGGCTGTCGTGATTGTTTTGTCGCGAATGCCGTAGCCGCTAAAATCGGCATAGGTGACAATTAGGTTGCCGTTCTCGGTTCCGGCATGCGCCATATGTTCGAGAATAATACGTTCAACGACACGTCGAGCAGCCAGCATGTCCATTGCGCGCCACGCTGGAGACTCAAGCATCTCGCGCGTGAGCCAAATCCAAGGCATGTCTTTAGGCGGACGGTTCTCGCGCTTGATTGCCGTCATGCCAGTACGCTTGCGACTCATACGTATTCCCCCAACCGTGACTGAATTGCGCGGTCGAGCGCGGCCATCTCGGATTGCACTACATCTTCGGGAAAGCCACGACGGCGCAGCGACGACTCTTGCTGCCGATAGACGCTCGCAAGGTATTTGCTCGGATCGCGGTATGACGCCGCAAGCTCTGCCGTGCGGTCGAGGAAGCCCACGCGGGCTACTACCGGGAATGGAATGATCTCGGCGGGACCGCGCGAGATCGGCGGACTCTCGCCACCGCCGCCGGTTGGAATATATGACGATGGCGCGTTGCCAATATACGACCGCTGCTGCTGCATTTTCGGTTTTCCTTGGGGTTTAGGCCGTGGCGTCGAGCTTCGAGGCGCGACGACTCAAGCGGCTAAGCGTTAGCTACGTTGCCGTTCTTCTTCATCAGCGCCCGCTCGGTTCTTCCGGGGCCGCTGATCGGCTTGCCCTGATGGCGACGCCACCTTCTCATTGACATAACTAAGGAAAGCACATGACTGACGCCCTACGGCATTACTGCCGCAACTCTCGCTGTCGCACGAAGCTCCGTGAGCCTGTTGAGAATGAGCACGCGGCGTTTTGTTGCCGCGGCTGCTTCGAGCAGTTTTATCGCTCCCGCTGTGCCGTGTCCGAGCGCGATCTAAGCCGCGATCCGATGACCGGGGAGGCTGTGAAGCTAGGCCGCAAATTCTGTGGCCAGAAATGCCAGAGGGAGCACAGGCGCTTCCCGCGCGTTTATAGCGTTTTTGCGT
>VAZL01000603.1 GCA_005883445.1 Alphaproteobacteria bacterium
CGCGCGCTGTGGCCATGCCGATGAGCGTAGTCTTTCGCAAGGACGCGCCGCCGGGGCCCGCGGGCCGCGCCTTCATTGCGCAACTCAAGCCGAAGTAAGCGATTCGCCGCCGATTTGAGCTATTAATAGACCCAATGAAGTCTATTTCGACCCCGCGATCATCGGTCGTTCGTTCGGGCGCACGGTCTCCGGTATCAACTTCTTCAAGTAGATCGCCGTCGTGCGCACATTCTTGTGACCGAGCAGATGTTGCAGCTCGCAGATGGATCGACGCCACGGTATTCGTCGGTTGCGCCCTTCGCGCGCAGATCACGTAAGCCGAAGTCGCTCATGACGTCGCGCGTCAGATCGCTGAGCGTTCGCGAAATCGATTCCGCTTCCTACGAGATGAAGCGAATGTTTGTCTACACGCAGTTTCACGGCAAAGGCGTCGGCCACTCATTGACAGATGCCGTGATCAATGAGGCCAGAGCACTGGGCTATCGAACCATGCGCCTGGATACGAGCATTCGCCAAGACGAGGCAAGGGGCCTGTATCAACGCCTGGGCTTCAAGACAATCGAGCCCTACTATGAGCTTCCTGAGGAACTGAGGAACTGGCTCGTGTTCATGGAGCTTTCGCTGTAAGGGTCGAACTGCGACGGTTGAATTAGGACGAGTTTGGCCATGGGCGGACCTCGGCATTCACACAGTCGGTACGGTACCGCCATCGATCACGTACTCCGTTCCGGTAATCGAAGCCGCCCGCGGCGAGGCTAGGAACGCGATGAGGTCCGCGACTTCGGCCGGCTTGGCGGGGCGGCCGAGCGGAATGCCGCCAAGGCCTTTCATAATGATCTGCTTACCGCCCTCATAGTCCGTGCCGGCCTGGGCAGCGAGGCGCTCCGCGAGTGCGACCGCTGCTTCGGTTTCGACCCAGCCGGGAGAAACGCGCATGACGCGGATTCCCTTAGGCGTCACCTGCTTGGAGAGGGCCTTGCTATAAGTCGACAGTGCCGCCTTCGCCGCAGCGTAGGCGATCGTCGACTCGGGTAATGGTAGAAGGCGCTGGATCGACGTCACATGGATGATGACGCCCGAGCGCTGCGCTATCATCGACGGCAGCAAGGCGCGATCGAGACGAACTGCAGGCATCAGGTTCTGGCTCAGTTCCTTGAACCACTCGTTGTCGTCGAGCGCCGCGAATCCGCCGCTCGGCGCGCTGGAACCGCCAAGCACGTCGACAAGGATGTCGATGCCGCCGAACTGCTGCAGCACCGACTGGGCGATCACACTGGCGCCTTCCGAGGTCGAGAGATCAGCAGCAACGAAGCGCACCCCGTCGGTCGGTTGAGAAGGCGCCGAGCGCGCCGTAGCCACGACGTGCGCTCCCGCGTCACAGAGTGTCCTCACGACTGCGGCGCCGACACCTTTGGTGCCGCCGGTTACCAGCGCGCGCTTATTGGCGAGTTGCAGATCAAAGCTCATGGCGTGATCTCCAGGAACGCGATCTTCCTGCGCTCGAGTCGGAAGACGAACCGCAAATCGACCGGGCTGCCCGGGAAATTACCGGTGAGCCGGCTCGTGACGACGTACCGGCCCTCCTTCTGCTCCACGGCGAAGGGTTCGCTGGTGTACGAGTATTTGGCAGATGCCTCGGTCTTCCACGCCTTGATGGCCGCGGGACCACAATGGGTTTGTCCCTCGTCCTTCACAATGGCCCGCGTCGTGAAGCAGCGCGCAATGGCTTTGCCGTCGCGCTTGTCGGCGTTGAAGTAGGCGGCGATCGGTTCGGGAAGCTTCAGATCGGTCAAGGCGGTCTCCTGCGTTCTTGCGTAAGACCACAATGCCACTCTCTCAGAGATTAGAGAATTGCCTATAATACGATTAGGCTATTTAGCAGGTAATACATAATGCGTGGCGCAGAGTTTGCTGAGTTGAAGGCCTTTGCGGCCGTCGTCGAACGGGCAAGCTTCGCGCGCGCGGCCGATCATCTTGGGTTATCCCCCTCTGCTCTGAGCCAGACCATCCGCCAGCTCGAAGCCAGGCTCGGCGTGCGGCTGCTCAACCGGACGACACGAAGCGTAGCGACGACGACGGCTGGATCGCGCCTTCACGAGCGCATCGCACCGATGATGCTGGAGATGGATGCCGCTGTCGCCGAGGCAGTCGCCGCCACGGGCCGGGCAGCGGGAACGCTGCGCATAAACACGTTGGGCATGGCAGCGAAGAAGATCATCGCGCCACGCCTCGGCCGGTTTCACAGGGCGCACCCGGACG
>VAZL01000604.1 GCA_005883445.1 Alphaproteobacteria bacterium
TCGTCCTATTTCGCACGCTAAATTCTCGTCGCCAACGCTACCCGATCGCGGCAGAGCGACGGCGCTGGAATCATATCGGCGATCTGGCGAACAAGCTGGCAATTGAGCTACGGGTGCTGCGAGGTCTGAAACCGCCGTCCGATCCGGATCCCGATTGGCTCACGCAATCATTGATCGCGCTCCAGCGGGTCAGCGACAGGGTGAAGGATGTCTCTGCTTTCCATGATACTTGGGCGGCGTTTCGCGGCACGAAAGACCCCAACCGCGAGCATCTTTACCACGATGTCCTGCGCGTCTGGACCCGACGATTTAAGGAGCCGCTGAAATGCTGGATCACGGAGCAAGGAGAGCCGCGCGGTCCGTTGGTTGACTTCTTCACCGCGTGCGTGAAGCCGGTGTTGGGCGCCGAGACTCCGCGCGCGGGGATTGTCGATATCATCGAACGCGCGCGCGAACGGCGGCAACGGTTCCGCGCGGAACTAGAAGCCTACAAGGCCAAGCGCCAAAGCTCTCTTGATTAGGGGGGTCATCACCGCGCGAAAATTTTTTAATAGCCCCCTTAGACAAACACATTTCACGAGAGTTCGTATCGTCTCCTGTGTGTTCGAGTGGAGGCGTGAGATGGCGCGTCCAGAAATTACTGGCCGCAAGGTACTCGCCGATTCTCCGGCGGCCTTCAGCATCGCGGAGTTTTGCCGGGCGCACCGGATCTCGCAGTCCATGTATTTCAAAATGAGGAACTTGGGCCTTGGCCCGCGCGAGATGGCGGTCGGCTCGCGCCGACTGATCTCGCAGGAAGCCGCCGCCGAATGGCGCAACGCACGCGAAGCCGCCGCTTGAAAATGCGGAGGGCGCTCCCGCTACAGGAGCCCCCTTTCTGTTTCCCCACCCGTCGGCGAACGAAAGGAGTTTACAGATGAAATCCTCCAAAAACGCACGAGGGAAAACAATGCCTGAATCGGCCGGAAAAGGCCGGCAAGGCGTTGGCGGGAACGGCAACCTGCGTCCTGTGCGCGATGGTAACGAGAGGAGCCGCGGTCGTAAGGCCGGGGTGCCGAACAAGACGACCCGCATCCTCGAGGAAGCGATCCTGCAAGCTGCAGAGGAGCTCGGTGAGCTTGAGCGTAGGACCGCCGTCATCAAGTCGGAGAACGCGCCTGTGCGCAAGGTCTCGCAGCCGCCCCTTCCGGGAAATCCCGGCCGGCCACTCGGATCTAAGAACAAAGTCACTCAACTCGAACAGTGCAGAGGGGCGCATCCCGATTGTTTTCTCTGCTCCCTGCCGGCTCTCGGCACCTTCGAACCGACCCTGTTAACTTTGCTGGAACTTAGCTGAATAAAGAGACGTTCATGACTGCATCTGCACGCATTCGTGGCAAGTCAGGAGCTATATGTCGCGTTGCAACCGAGCCGCCGAATAAGGCTAAGAACGCGGCCCTCAATTCGTCCGCCGATCCAGCGCGCGTCGGGCGTCGCTCAAGCAAGCAACGCTCGCGAATGACGAATGGCACGGCATTGCTGCCCGATGTCGACGGGCGTAGCGCCATCGCGCGTCGCCTCAAGGATATCACCAGCAGCATTCTCGCTGACCAGGGCGGTGCTGATCAGTGCTCGGAGAGCCGACTGCAGCTGGTGCGCCGGTTCGCTGCCGCTGCCGTTCTCGCCGAGCAGATGGAGAGCCGCCTCGCCAACGGCGAGCAGATCGACATTCAGGAGCATGCGCTCTTGTGCTCAACGCTGACGCGCCTCGCACAGCGCATCGGCATCGAGCGCCGCGCACGCGACGTGACGCCGCCAGATCCGCTTCAGTACGCACGCGAGTATGACCCGTCGTGAACATCACCCAGGCACTCGACGATGCCAACGTGTTTGGCGGGCAATTCCGCGGCGGCACGTGGGATGCGTGGCGTACATTCCTCGCCGCACTGTTTGCATTGCCGCTGACGCCAGAGCAGCTAGAGGTTTACCAGCGGCACACCGGGCGCAGCGCACCGCCGACAGAGCCGGCGCAGGAAGCATGGCTGGTTTGCGGCCGCCGCGCCGGTAAGTCTCTCATGCTGGCCACCATCGCAGTTTACTTGGCAGCGTTCTGCGACTGGCGTTCATTCCTGGGCCCGGGCGAATTAGCGACCATCATGATCATCGCGCGCGATCGGCGGCAAGCGCGTGTCATAAAGCGGTTCATTACTGGCCTGCTGCACGCGACGCC
>VAZL01000605.1:0-6699 GCA_005883445.1 Alphaproteobacteria bacterium
GGGCAGAAGCGCGTTGAAGACGCGCGTAAACGCGCTTATGACCCGCGCATCCATCTTCTTGGAAAAATTCCTACGCGATGGAGGGATTGCACCGCAACTCGGGCTTGCCCGAGTTGCGCATCATTTATGCGCCGCAAGTCGGGTAAACCCGACTTGCGGTGTCAAGCCCGGCAATGACGATTCTCAATTGGCCGCACTTACTTCTTCTCCGCGGCCGGCGGCTTCTTCTCCGCCGCAGCGGGGGCGGCAGCGGCGGGAGCGCCGGCGGCGGCGCCAGGAGCGCCCGCGGCGGGAGCCGCACCAGGCGCGGCGCCCGGAGCCGCGCCCTCGGGGGGAACGCCGGCTTCCGCGGCCGCGGCCGCAGCGGCGGCGGCGGCGGCGGCTTCGGCCGCCGCCTTCATCTCTTCCGCGTAGCCCGACGGCGGCACGATGGTGACGAGGGTGTGATCGAACTTGCCCACGACGCGCACGTTCGGCGGCAGCGTGACCTCGCTCAGGTGCTTGGAGTAATTGATCTCGAGGCCCGAGATATCGACGTCGATCGATTCCGGGATGTTCTCAGGCGAGCAAATCACCTCGACCGAGTGGGTGACGGTGTTGACGGTGCCGCCGCGCTTGACGCCCGGCGCCTGGTCCGCGTTGATGATGTGGACCGGAATGCGCACTCGGATCTGCGCGCCTTCGCCCAGCCGCAGGAAATCCACGTGCACCGGCAGGTCCTTCACCGGATCGAGCTGGAAGTCGCGCGGGATGACGCGCTCCTTGGTGCCGTCGACGTCGAGCTCGTAGATGGTGGTGAGAAAGCGCCCGGCATAGATGCGTTGCTTGAGATCGGCGTGGTCGACCGAGACATTGAGCGGCGGCTTGCCGTCGCCGTAGATCACGCCCGGCACGCGGCCGGCGCGGCGCTCGGCGCGGGCGGCGCCCTTGCCGGCCCGCGACCGCGCCGCCGCCTTCATCTGCTTGACGGTCGTCGCCATCTTGAAAATCCTCTTGCAACAAAACGGCCGCCGAGATCGGTGCGGCCCATCTCGGCGCAGGCGCGCCGTGCCGGCGGTTCGGCGCGCTTATAGCGAGCGCGATGGGGAAAGACAAGAATGCGCGCCGGCGCCGGCCGGGAAGGAAAACGACGGCGACGCAAGTGGTTAGCGGCTGCCGCCGGATCCGAGCTTGGCTTCGAGCGCGGCGACGCGCGCCTTCAAGGCCTCGGTCTCCTCGCGCGCCAGCCGCGCCATCTCCTTGACCGCCTCGAATTCCTCGCGCTTGACCACGTCGAGGTCGCGCAGGATGCGGTCGGCCTGGTTGCGGAACACGGTTTCGAATTCGCGCCGCACGCCCGAGGCGACGCCGGCGGCGTCGTTCATCAGCCGCGCCATCTCGTCGAAGAAACGGTTGGTGGTCTGGGTCATCGCTGGTCTCGGGTTCGGATTCAAAATACTTGGCACAAGAATGGTGACGGTTCGCTCCGCCCGCAAGGGCGGTCGGAACGTGCTCCTTTTACCAGATCACTGGGTCGATCTCGGAATAAAATTCTTTGAGACATTGCCGCAGATTGAGGTACCACCGTCGACGGCGGCTTGACTTCGTCGGCTTGCTGCCCGCATCACCCCAGGTGACGCGAGTCGCCGATGTCGCTTTACCTCCTCCCCTTTCCCGCCTTCCCGTGCTCATTAGTTTCGGGCCGTTCGCGATCCGCTGGTATGCTCTCGCCTACATCGTCGGCATCCTGCTGGGTTGGCTCTATGCGCGCGCGATCATCCGCCGCGAGCAGTTCTGGGGCTCTCCGGTGCCCATGACCGTCACCGATTACGACGACTTCGTGCTGTGGGTGACGCTCGGCATCATCCTCGGGGGCCGGATCGGCTATGTCCTCTTCTACAATCCGAGCTATTTCGCCGCGCACCCGCTGGAGAGCTTCCAGCTGTGGAAGGGCGGCATGTCGTTTCACGGCGGCTTTCTCGGCTGCGTGCTCGCCGTGGTCTTGTTCGCGCGCCATCGCGGCCTGTCCATCCTCTCGCTCGGCGACATCACCTGCGCGGCCGGAACGATCGGGATCTTCCTCGGCCGCATCGCCAATTTCATCAACGGCGAGCTTTGGGGTCGCCCGACCGACGTGCCCTGGGGGATGGTATTTCCGACCGGCGGGCCGCTGCCGCGCCACCCGAGCCAGCTCTACGAGGCGGTGCTCGAAGGGCTGCTGCTGTTCATTGTGCTCACCGCGTTGATCCGCGCCGGCGCGCTCAAGCGGCCCGGTTTCATCCTGGGCGCGTTCAGCTTCGGCTACGCGGTCGCACGCACGATCGGCGAACATTTTCGCGAGCCCGATCCGCAGCTCGGCTTCCTGTGGGGCGGGCTGACGATGGGAACGCTGCTGTCGCTGCCGTTGATGCTCGCGGGCATCGCGCTCATGGCGGCGGCCATGCGAAAGGAGACGGCGCGGCGGACATGACGGAGATTGGCCCGCTCGAGGCGGAGATCCGGCGGCGCATCGCGGTCGGCGGTCCGATGCCGGTTGCGCACTATATGGAGCTTTGCCTCACCGACCCCGAGCGCGGTTATTACGCCCGGCGCGACCCGTTCGGCGTCGCCGGCGACTTCATCACCTCGCCCGAGATCAGCCAGATGTTCGGCGAGCTGATCGGCCTGTGGGCGGCGGCGACCTGGCGCGCCATGGAATCGCCCGCCCAAGTCAATCTGGTCGAGCTCGGGCCCGGCCGCGGCACCATGATGGTCGACGTGCTGCGGGCGGCGCGGGTGATGCCGGACTTCCGCGCCGCCATCGGCGTGCATTTGATCGAGATCAGCGGCGCGCTCGTGGGCCTGCAGCGGTCGGCGCTGAGCGGCGTCGACGTGCCGGTGTCGTGGCATCGATCGATCGAGGAGGTTCCCGAGGGCGCGCTGATCCTGCTCGCCAACGAGTTCTTCGACGCGTTGCCGATCCGTCAGGCGGTCATGTGCGCCGACGGCTGGCACGAGCGCGTGATCAAGATCGGCGACGACGACAAGCTTCATTTCAGCATCGATCGCGATCCGATCCCGCTGTTCGACAAGCTGTTGCCGCGCACGCTGCGCGCGGCGAAGATCGGAGAGATTTTCGAGTGGCGCACCGACAACATCGCGCTCGAGATCGGCCGGCGCGTGGTGCGCTCGGGCGGCGCCGCGCTGATCATCGATTACGGCCACCGCGAGAGCGCCATCGGCGAGACGCTGCAGGCCGTCGGCGCGCACGAATTCGCCGAGCCGCTGCTGGCGCCGGGCCTGCTCGATCTCACCGCGCACGTGGACTTTCAGGCGCTGGCGCAGGCGGCCGAGGGCATGGGCGCGCGGGTGCACGGGCCGCTGCCGCAGGGCGAGTTCCTGCGCCGGCTCGGCATCGAGCAGCGCGCGGCGGCGCTCAAGGCGGCGGCGCCGCCCGACTATGCCGCCACCATCGACGCCGCGCGCGGGCGCCTCACCAGCGAGGATCGCACCGGCATGGGCCGCCTGTTCAAGGCCATCGCCGTGGCCAACCCCAAGCTCGATATCCTCCCCGGCTTCGAAACGTGAGCGCAGGCGCGACGATGCCGGCAACAAATCCGCGCCACGAGCAAGCCCGGCATGACACAATGGCAGCGATGCTCCAGGCCGCCTCCCTCCGCGCCCTCCCCCGCGTCCGCCACGCCTTCTTCACCCGCGAGGGCGGCGTCTCCGACGGCGTCTACGCGAGCCTCAACGGCGGGGCGGGCTCCGACGACGCGCCCGCCAAGGTGGCGGAGAACCGCGCGCGCATGGCGGCGACGCTCGGGGTCGCGCCGGATCACCTGCTCACCGCCTACCAGGTGCACTCCCCCGACGTGGTGACCATCGACCGGCCGTGGCCGCCGCACGAGCGGCCGCGCGCCGACGCGATCGTGACCGCCGTCCCCGGGCTCGCCATCGGCGTCACCACCGCCGACTGCGGCCCCGTCCTGTTCGCCGACGACACCGCCGGCGTGATCGGCGTGGCCCATGCCGGCTGGCGCGGCGCCGCCACCGGCGTCCTCGAAGCGACCATCGCCGCCATGGAGCGTTGCGGGGCCGACCGCGGTCGCGTTGCGGTCGCGCTCGGGCCGACCATCCGCCAGCCGAATTACGAGGTCGGGCCCGAATTTCTCGCCCGCTTCAAGGCCGAGGACGGGGCCAACGAACGGTTCTTCCGCGCGTCGTCGACACCGCAGCACGCCCTGTTCGATCTTCCCGGCTATATCGCCGCGCGCCTCGCCGCCGCCGGCATCCGCGGCATCGAGGACCTCGGGCATTGCACCTATGCGGATGCGACGCGGTTCTTCAGTTACCGGCGCTCGACCCACCGCAAGGAGCGCGACTACGGGCGCCACATCAACGCCATCGCGCTCGTAGGGTAGCTCCGATTCGGCGGAAAATGGCGTGAATCCGCGGGGACAAAGCCCGCTCCCGGTGGCCCGTCGTATTGCCAGCCTTGCCGCCTCCTTGTTATCAGGGCGCGCGGCAGAGGAGCTTCTCGCCAGGAGACAGGATGCGGCCCAATAACGGAGCGATCAAGCTTGTCGCCGGCAACTCCAATCCTCCGCTTGCCGACGCCATCGCCGCCTACCTCGCGACCCCCCTGACCAAGGCGGTGGTGCGGCGCTTCGCCGACATGGAAATCTTCGTCGAGATTCAGGAAAACGTGCGCGGCACCGACGTGTTCGTCATCCAGTCGACGTCGTATCCGGCCAACGACAACCTGATGGAATTGCTCATCATCATCGACGCGCTGCGCCGCGCGTCGGGGCGGCGCGTCACCGCGGTCATCCCCTATTTCGGCTACGCGCGGCAGGACCGCAAACCGGCGCCGCGCACGCCGATCTCGGCCAAGCTCGTGTCCAACCTGATCACCCGCGCCGGCGCCGACCGGGTGATGACGCTCGATCTGCACGCCGGGCAGATCCAAGGCTTCTTCGACATCCCGACCGACAATTTGTACGCCGCGCCGATGATGGTGCGCGACATCAAGGAGCGCTTCGATATCGGCAAGGTGATGGTGGTTTCGCCCGACGTCGGCGGGGTCGGCCGCGCCCGCGGCCTCGCCAAGCGGATCAATGCGCCGCTCGCCATCGTCGACAAGCGGCGCGAGCGCGCCGGCGAATCCGAAGTGATGAACGTGATCGGCGAGGTCGAAGGCTATACCTGCCTTCTGGTCGACGACATCATCGATTCCGGCGGCACCGTGGTCAACGCCGCCGATGCGCTGTTGGAGAAGGGCGCGACCGAGGTCTCCGCCTATATCACCCACGGCGTGCTCTCCGGCGGCGCGGTCGCCCGCATCACCGCCTCGCGGCTCAAGGAGCTGGTCATCACCGACTCGATCCAGCCCACCCAGGCGGTCAAGGTCGCCCGCAATATCCGCACGCTCTCGGTCGCCAGCCTGATCGGCGAGGCCATCGGCCGCACCGCCGCCGAGGAGTCGGTGTCGAGCCTATTCGACTGACGGGAATCAAGAATCGGGAGTCGGGACGAGGCAACTGCGGCCCGACCGCGACGGAACCTGTGGAGAAACGACTCCGCCGGCGAGATATCCACCAAGCGATCATCGCGACCCCGCCCGATTGTGCTTCAGCCACTGGAATCGATGGGGTTATATTCGAGTCACCAAGTGATTCGCCCGGAGCGTTCGATCAGCTCCACCGGCGACCGCGTGAGCGAGCGGCGAGCTGTGCGCGTGCGCATCCCACTTCCAGGGCGGAGACCGGCATGTCCCTCATCGACTTTACCGAACAGCCCCACGGCAACCCGCTCGAGGTCGTGGAGCGGGTGGCCGCGACCAACGGCTGGTCGTTCGAGCGCGCGGGCGAGGACGAGATCACCATCCTGGTGGCCGGGAAGTGGAGCGATTACCAGGTTTCCTATACCTGGATGTTCGACATCGAGGCGCTGCATCTCGCCTGCGCCTTCGAGCTCAAAGTGCCGGAGGTCCAGGACGGCCTGGTCATGTACCGCCACGCGCTGGTGCTTGCTGGCGGCGTCGAGGCGTCGGGCCGGCAGTGCGAGGCGCTGCTCGCAACCGCGCTCGATGCCTGCGAGCGGTACTTCCCCGCCTTTCAATTCGTGGTCTGGGCGGGCAAGCCGGCGCGCGAGGCGCTCGACGCCGCCATGTTCGACACCCAAGGGCAAGCGTAAGCTCGCTACGAACGCTCGCGTCACCCGCGGGCTTGACCCACGCGCGATTTAAGACGTGGATGCCAACGGAACTCGGGCTTGCCCGAGTTCCGCATGTTTAAGGAGTGCCGCAAGTCGGGTAAACCCGACTTGCGGTGACGAGCCGGCACGACCGGCGGGAGCGCAGTCATGAGTTCATCAGCGAATCCGCAAACCAAACGGCGTCCGCTTGCCGATCTGTCCGGGACCATCCTGCTCGCCGGCGCGGGCAAAATGGGAAGCGCCATGCTGGAGGGCTGGCTGGCGCTCGGGCTCGCCCCCGAGATGATCGCCGTGATCGAGCCGCAGCCCAGCCGCGAGATCGCGGCGCTGCGCGAACGCGGCCTGCGCCTCAATCCGCCGCGCGACGCGGTCGGCGAGGTCGCCGCGGTGGTGATCGCGGTCAAGCCGCAGGTCGCCGGCGAAGTCATGCCGGCGCTGGCGCCGTTCGTGGGCGGATCGAGCGTGGTCGTGTCGATCATGGCCGGGCGAACCTTGCAATTTCTCGCCGCCGGTTTTCCGCGC
>VAZL01000605.1:6707-7880 GCA_005883445.1 Alphaproteobacteria bacterium
CGCGCTCGTCGACGCGCTGCTGTCCGCGGTCGGCATCGTGGAATGGGTCGCCGACGAAGCGCTCATGGACGCGGTGACCGCGCTCTCGGGCTCGGGGCCGGCCTACGTATTCCTGCTCGCCGAGGCGATGGCGCGCGCCGGCACCGTAGCGGGGCTGCCCGCAGCGCTCGCCGCCACGCTCGCGCGCGCCACGGTCGCGGGCGCGGGCGAGCTGCTGCATCGCTCGCCGCTCGACGCCGCAACCCTGCGGCAGAACGTGACCTCGCCCGGCGGCACCACCGCCGCCGCGCTCGAGGTGCTGATGGCCGAGGGCGGGCTCGAACGGTTGATGACCGCGGCCATCGCCGCCGCCACCAAGCGCTCGCGCGACTTGGCGGGATGAGCCGATCGCTCGGGTCGCGCAGCGTGAAACGAATGCGCCGCAAGCGCCGACACCGCGCCGCGCGGCCGCCCCTGGAACCATCCACGCAGCCGGCTTACATTGATCGCACCGGAGCGATCAGGTCAGGAGTTCGGCCATGGCCCGCAAATCCGCCCGCAAATCCGCGCGCAAGTCCGCGCGCAAGTCAGCTGCCCGTCCCGCCGCGCGCCCCGGCAAATCCGAACGCGAGCGCATCATCGACGCGTTCATGACGTTGCTCGCCGAAAAGTCGATCGAGCGGATCGGTTTTGCCGAGATCGCCAAGGCAGCGGGCGTCTCGCTCGCCGACCTGCGCGGCACGTTTGCCTCGACGCTCGCCATCCTCGCGGCGCACATGAAGGCGATCGACCGCGCGGTGCTGGCCGGCGGCGACGCCGACATGGACGAGGAGCCGCCGCGCGAGCGCCTGTTCGACGTATTGATGCGGCGGCTCGAAGTGCTCGCCCCGCACAAAGACGCGGTGCGCTCGCTCATGCGCTCGGCGGCGCGCAATCCCGGCCTCGCCTTCGCGCTGAACTCGCTTGCCGTGCGCTCGCAGCAATGGATGCTGACCGCCGCCGATATCGGCGCCTCCGGCCCGCGCGGCCTGTTGCGCGCGCAGGGACTCGCGCTGTTGTTCGCGTCGGTGCTGCGCACCTGGATCAACGACGAGGACGAAGGCCTCGCACCCACCATGGCCGCGCTCGACCGCGCGCTCGCGCGCGGACAGCGCTGGTCGGGGTTTCTCGACGACCTGTTTCGGATTCCCGCCA
>VAZL01000606.1 GCA_005883445.1 Alphaproteobacteria bacterium
TTCCGACGAGACCGATCTCCGCGAGATAGGGTCGCGCACAGCCGTTGGGGCAGCCGGTCATGCGAATGACGATGTCGTCGCGAGAGAGGCCATGCGCCGCGAGCCGCGCATCGAGGGCATCCAGCAAGTCGGGCAGATAGCGTTCGCTCTCCGCGAGAGCGAGCCCGCAGGTCGGCAGCGCGACGCAGGCCACCGCATTGCGACGCAAGCCGGATGGTGGCGCCGACAGGCCATTGCTCGCGGCAATCTCCTCGATCGCTGCCCGGCGTTCCGGTCGCACGCCGGCAACGATGAGGTTCTGATTGGCCGTGATGCGGAAATCGCCTTCGTGCTGCTCGGCGATCCGGCGCAGGGCGGAAAGTTGCTGCGCCTGCGTTCCGACATCCCGCAGCCTGCCGCTCATGATGAACAGCGTGAGATGGCCGCGTCCATCCTCGTCCTCGGTCCAGCCGTAGCGGTCGCCGGTTGAAGTGAGAACAAATGGCTTGGCGGGGCCGAGCTTCACCCCCGCCCGGCGCTCCACTTCGGCGCGGAAGGCGTCGAGGCCGCGGTCCTCGATGGTGTATTTGAGCCGTGCATGCTTGCGGTTTGCCCGGTCGCCCCAATCGCGCTGCACGGTGACGACCGCCTCCGCAATTGCGAGCGCATCGCTGCGCGCGCAGAACCCCATGACGTCGGCGGTGCGGGGATAGGTGTCAGGCTCGCCGTGGGTCATGCCCATGCCGCCGCCGGCCGTGACATTCCAGCCCTGCACGTCACCGTTCGAGTCCAGGACGGCTATGAATCCCAGATCGTGCGCAAACACGTCGACGTCGTTCAACGGCGGCACGGCGATTGCGATCTTGAATTTGCGCGGCAGATAAGTCTTGCCGTAGATCGGCTCCACAACCTCATCCTCGCCGCCGGCAATGCGCTCGCCGTCGAGCCAGATCTCGCGATAGGCCGGCGTGCGCGGCGTCAAATGATCGGAGATTTCGCGTGCCAGGTCGAGCGCGGCGGCATGCGCGTGCGACGCATACGGATTGGGATTGCACATGACGTTGCGGTTGACATCGCCGCATGCAGCGATCGAATTGAGCAGGACGGAATCGATCGCGCGGAGCGTCGATTGCAAATTCGATTTGATGACACCGTGCAGCTGGACCGACTGCCGCGTGGTCAAGCGCACGCTGCCGCTGCCGTAGTCGCGCGCTACCCGGTCGAGCGCCAACCATTGCGCGGGGGTAAGGACTCCGCCCGGGACCCGGACGCGGACCATGAAGGCAAATGCCTTCTCCATCTTCTTGCGCGTGCGCTCGGGGCGCAGATCGCGATCATCCTGCAGGTACATGCCGTGGAATTTCACCAGCTGCGCATCGTCCTCGCTGATCGCACCAGTGATTTCCCGGCGAATACCCTCGGCCAGCGTTCCGCGAAGATAATCGCTCGCTTCCTTGATGCGTTCGTTGCGCGAGAGTTCCTGGCTCATGGGGGCTTCGCCGTACATGGCAACGTGTCGTTCAATACGTGTCTTGCAGGTAACGCCGTTCGCGCTCGATCGCGGCGACACAACGCTCCGCCGCCTCGGGCGAGATCGCTTTCACATCGGCAAAAGCGCGGATGAGAGTCGCACGAACGTCCTTGGCCATAGCCTTGGCATCGCCGCACACGTAGAAATACGCGCCGCCCTCGAGCCAATCGAGGAGGTCGCGACGGGCATCCCACATGCGGTGCTGCACATAGATCTTCTCCGGCCGGTCGCGCGAGAAGGCGACGTCCATGCGGGTCAACGCGCCGTCGGCGAGCGCCTCCTGCCACTCGAGCTGATAGAGAAAATCGTGGGTGAACTGCCGGTCGCCGAAGAACAGCCATGACCGCCCGCTTGCCGCCGTGGCGCGCCGCTCCTGCACGAACGCGCGGAACGGCGCAACGCCCGTGCCCGGTCCTACCATGATGATGTCGCGATCCGGCGGCGGGAGCCGAAAATGCCGATTCGGCCGCAGCTTGATCCGAACGCGGTCGCCACGCTTGATGCGTTCGGTGACGAAATTGGAGGCGACGCCTTTACGCGCCCGGCCATGACTCTGGTAGCGAACCGCGGAAATAAGCAAATGCGCTTCCTCGCCGACCTCGCGACGCGAGGAGGCAATCGAATAGGCACGGGGCGCGAGCGGTCGCGTAAGCGCCCGCAGCTGCTCGGCGCTGAGAGCGCCGGGAAATGTGAGAACAAGATCGATGAGCTGCCGGCCGACTATCCAGCCACGCCCTTCGCCTGCCGCGATCAGCGCCTTGACGTCGTCGTGGCTGGTCACCGCGGCATAGGTGTCGAGAGTCTTCA
>VAZL01000607.1:0-2552 GCA_005883445.1 Alphaproteobacteria bacterium
GACCTGGCCGCCGGTGACCCGCATCTTCGCGGCTTGGTACGAAAATATCATCGACGGCACGTTGATCGTGCATCTGGTGGCGACACTATGGCGGCAGATGCTCGGCTATTGGCTCGCGGTTGTGCTGGGCATCAGCCTCGGCCTGGCGATCGGCTACTACCGCTTTGCCTACAATCTGCTTGAGCCCCTCATCGAAGTGTTTCGACCGATTCCGGGGCCTGCCTATCTGCCGGTGCTGGTCCTGTTCGTCGGCATCGGCAACGAGATGAAGGTCGTGCTGGTGCTGATAGCGTCGCTGTTTCCCATCCTGCTGAACACCTATGGCGGCGTCCGTTCCATCGACCCGGTCCAGCTCGATACCGCTCGCACGCTCGGCCTCACCACTCTGCAAACGCTGCGCGAGGTTGTGCTGCCGGCGGCGAGCCCCCAAATCCTCACCGGGATGCGCATCAGTCTTGCCATTTCGCTGATCCTCGCCATCCTTTCGGAGATGATCGTGTCGAACGACGGCCTCGGATATTTCACGCTGCTGGCCGAGCGTACCTTCAAGGTTCCCGACATGTACGCCGGCATCTTCACGCTCGCGATGTTCGGCTATGCGCTCAATCGCCTCTTCCTGCTCGGCGAGGCAAAAATCATCCGCTGGCATCAGGAGAGCAGCGGCCGTAAATAATCTGAAAGGAGAAACCGATGTCCCGATTGTTGCGAGTATTCTACTCGGTTATGGTCGCCTCGCTGGCGGTATGGATCGTTCCGCAGGCGGCCGCGCAAACCAAGTCCCCGCCCGCCGTCATTCGCGTGATCGACATTCCGATAGCCAATTTCACGCCGCTCCTTGTGGCGCGCGACAAGGGCTATTTCAGCGAGGAGAACCTGCAGGTCACCTGGTCTCCGGTCGCGCAGGGCGCGGTGGCGATCGAGGCGGTGTTCGGCGGCAGCGCCGAGGTCGGTGCCAGCGCAGTGTTCGAAACGATGGTCGCCCGCGGCAACGGCCTCGACCTTATGTTCCTCGCCCCTGGCGTCCGCATCAGGTCGCAGCCGCCCGACAATTCCGCGCTGCTGGTGCGCAGCGACGACAGCATCCGCGCTCCTGCCGATCTCGCCGGCAAGAAGATTTCTGCCGGCCTCATCAATAGCGTCAATTACGTGCACATGCTGGAATGGCTGCAGAAAAAGGACGTCGACCGCGGCAAAATCGAGTTCCTCGAAGTTCCGTTCCCGCAGATGGCGGATGCCCTATTTCAGAAGCGGGTGGATGCCGTCTGGAATGTCGAGCCGTTCGTCACCTTCATGACCAAATCCGGGAAGGCGCGCGTCCTCGCCTATCCGTACCAGGAGACCATCCCGGGCATGGAGATCGCCAACTATTTCGCCAAGGAAAGCTGGATCAAGGCCAATCCGGACGTGGCGCGCCGCTTCCGCCGCGCCATCGACCGCGCCACGCAGTTCATGGCAACCACCTCCAAGGAGGAGCGGGACGAGTGGGTGTCGAAATTTACCGGCATGAAGCTTGATGTGGTCAAGGAAGTAACCCTCCCGCAGTTCTCGACCGAGTTCAACATCCCGAGTTTCCAGGCCAATCTCGACATTGCCGTGCGGCACAAAATGGTCAAGCCGTTCGATGTCAACGTGATGTTCTTCAAGCCCTGAGGAGAGGCGCCATGTTGAGGACGCTCGCCGACAAAGTTCGTCCGGAGCACTGCGCAATCCTGATCGTCGACGTACAGAATGACTTCTGCGCCGAAGGTGGTGCCATGCATCGCGAAGGCCGCGACCTGTCGCAGGTCAAGGCGATGGTGCCGCGGCTCGCACGCCTGATCGAGGCGGCGCGGGCCGCGAAGGTGCGCTGCATCTGGATCCGCAATGTCTACAACACCGGATCCAACTGGTATCTTTCCGAGGTCTGGCTGGAGCACGCGCAACGGCGCCGGCAGGGTGCCTATATCAGCATCCCGGTCTGCGAGCCGGACGCATGGAACGGCGATTTCTACGAGATCAAGCCGCTAGCCGAGGAACCGATTGTGACCAAGCACCGTTACGGCGCGTTCGAAAGCAGCGATCTCGACCTCGTGTTGCGCTCGCAGGGCATCCGCACCGTGGTTATGACTGGAGTGGCCACCAATGTATGCGTAGAGACGACGGCACGGCAGGCATTCCTACGCGACTACTACGTCGTCTTCACCAGCGACTGCACGGCGACCTACGATCAGGCCGCGCACGATGCGACCTTGCGCAACATCGATGCGTTCTTCGGCCAGGTGGTCAGCGCCGAGGAGATCCAAGCCTGCTGGGAGCAGGAGCCGGCGCGCCTGCGCGCGGTGCGCTGAACGCTCGATCCGGATCGGCTGGCACAAGCGCGGTCCGACCATAGCGGACCAGCTTGCCCTTTGCGCGCCCGCCATTGCTGCGGCTTAAGACGGAGGACGCCTTGTGCGATCCTCTTGCGAAAACGAATCCCGCATTGCTGCAAGGAGTTATACCACCATGACAGCAAGGCCGCGCATTGCCCATTTTGCCGGACCAAATGCCACCATCCTGAACAGTCCGCCGTT
>VAZL01000607.1:2594-3465 GCA_005883445.1 Alphaproteobacteria bacterium
GAGCAGTTCAGCGCGCATCCGCTCGAGCGCGATGCCGCCGAACTCTACGGGCCGCCCGATGGCTACCTTGACGCGCAACGGCGCTTCCACAAAGAGCGGCAAAGCCCCGCCGACAAGGCGGTCTACGAGATCGAGCTTCGGCCCGAGGACGGGCCGTATCCCTTGCCCTACATGGCACGCCAGGCGGACCTGCGGGCTTGGGAGGAGGAATGCGCCGAGCCGGGCGCCCCGGCGCATCGGGCGCGCCAGGTCTTTCATCCCGACGGCGCGCGCATTTTCGAGGAGATCGACCGCCTGGGCGTCAGCGACAAGGGCTGGGGCAATCTTATCTCCTCGCGGGTCGATGTCGATTTCTACCGCGCGCTGCCGCCGGCGGGATACACCAAAGGCCTTGCCGCCGTAGAGCGGACCGACATCGGCGAAGGTGACGTCGCTCCGGAAGTGCGCGGGCGCCATTTCTTTCCGTACAAGCCCTATCACCTCGACGCGCATGAGACGCGGGGAAGCCTCGCTCACCTCACCAATGTCGTGCAGCGTGTGCTGGCGAGCGGCAAATACCACGGTGCGATCTGGACCCAAGGGAGCCCACGCATCGAGGAGACGATTTATTGGTTGAATCTGCTGCTCGACTGTACGGTGCCGGTGTGCGGTAACGCGGCGCAGCGGCCGCACGGCCAAGTGAGCGACGACGGCGCCAAGAATCTCATCGATTCGGTCGACTACATCCTCTCCCGCGTCTGGGCCGATGCGGCGGGACGCAACCGCGCCGGCATGGTGCTGATCCAGGAGCAGCAGATTTTTGCCGCCCGCGATGTGCAGAAGGGCGATGCGAGGCCGGGCGGCTATGTGACCACCGGCGGACACGGCGGCA
>VAZL01000608.1 GCA_005883445.1 Alphaproteobacteria bacterium
TTCGCGGTGGCGGTTTGGATCAACCGGTACAGCAAGTACTGGCAGGAGCAATTCGATCTGCTCGCCGCCATGCTGGAGGAGGTTTCAGAACCGCGACGGCGCAAGCCGCGCGCGGGGAGCCGCAGAGGCAAGATCGGCCGCAAGGTTTGATCGCGCCCAAGCGTCGTAGGAAGGAGATTTCTCATGCAATACCAAGATACGTCCGAGCGACTGACGCAATATCGCCGGCAGATCTCCGACCTCCGCGGCAAGATACGGGAGCTGCAGCAATCGGCCGAGCCGCAAGCGGTGACGGACTACACCTTCGCCACCCCTGACGGTCCGGTTCGCCTTTCGCAGCTGTTCGGCGACAAAGCGAGCCTGTTCGTCATCCACAATATGGGCGCGGGTTGCCCCTATTGCACGTTATGGGCCGACGGCTTCAACGGCTTGCTGCCGCATATCGAGAATCGCGCCGCCTTCGTCGTGGCGTCGCCCGACGATCCGCAGGCGCAGGAGAAATTCAAGGCATCTCGCGGCTGGCGGTTCCGCATGGTATCGCATCGCGATTCCACCTTCGCCGCCGACATGGGCTACCGGCGCGACGGCGGCTGGCTGCCGGGCGTGTCCGTATTCAAGAGACAGGGCGAAAAAGTCGTCCGCGTCGCGGACACGTCGTTCGGACCGGGGGATGATTTCTGCTCGATCTGGCACTTCTTCGATCTCCTACCCGAAGGCGCCGCAGACTGGCGGCCCAAATACAAATACCAGTGAGGGCCGATGAAGCGGTGAGCATCCGCGGCGATGCTCGCGGTCGGCACGATCGGCAAAGGGGCGAGGCAATGCCATTCGAGTTCTCGGTATCCGACTTGATTGCGGCAAGCCCACAAGACATCTACGACGCCTGGCTCAGCAGCAGCGGCCACGAAAAGATCACCGGCGGGCAAAAGGCGCAAATCTCCGCGCAGGAAGGCGCCGCGTTCACGGTGTGGAACGGCTACATCACCGGACGGAATCTCAAGCTCGAGCCAGGCCGGCGCATCGTCCAATCGTGGCGCACCACCAAATTCACCGCCACCGATCCGGATTCGCAGATCGAAGTGCTGCTGCAGCCGGCGGCGGGTGGCACCACGGTCACGGTGCGGCACAGCAATGTGCCCGACGGTCACACGAGCTACCGCGACGGCGGATGGCAGCGCAGCTATTTCGAGCCGATGAAGCAACACTTCAGCCGCACACGTTGAGATCGTGCCGGTGCGCGCTAGAAGGCGATTCGAACCCGGACCTCCAGATTGGAAGTCTGGTCCTCCTCACAACGCGTCGTCGCCCGATCCTAATCGAGATCGCGAGCGAGGGGCAGCTTCAGGTCAGGACGCCGCCCGCGAACAGGACTACGCAAATGAGGACTGCCACCAGCATGGAGCCCACAATACCGAGCCATTCCTTGTAGGGCGCCGTGTCGGGGATTTCGCTCTCGAAAATGTCGCGCATCGCACCACCCCTTCGATGATCGTTATGCCGTCTCCTGTGCCCGCGGGTGCTTGTGTGGGAAAAATTGGCGGCAATTGTGGAGCGTCTGACGCAATCTTCGAAAAAGCCGGGCGATGTAGCTTTTCGGTCACAACAACGATCGGGCCCCCTCGCTTTTTATCGCGAGGGGACCCGAGACTAGCGCCGCCGCGAGACGATCAGCGGTAGAAGAAGGACGGGAACGGTCTGGCGTAACCCGGCGCGGGGGAGACCATCGATTGAGACATGGCGCCGTTGCGCACGGCCGGAGCGGACCGGCGCGGGCTCGATCCGGACGCCACCAGGTCCTCCCGCCTGCGCTCGGGCGTGGGCTCGATCACGCCGCGCGCGCTCCTGATCGCCGCAAGGGTGCGGCTATCGAGATTGTAAACGTCGCGGCGGGTCTGCAGCTTGCCGGCGTTGTCGACGAAGGCGGTTTGATAGGTGAGGTGGACCCAGATCGGCGTCGGCTGCAGCTGAAGGTTCTGCTCGCCGCTGCCGAACATGTGCGTGATCCGCGCCGCCGTCCAGTGCTCCTGCGGACGGGCGATGTTGAGGAGAACCTCGGCGTATTTCGCCGGATCCTGCACGCGCATGCAGCCGTGGCTGTAGGCGCGGACCTCATGGGCGAAATAATACTTGTCCGGGGTGTCGTGCTGATAGACCAGGAACCGGTTTGGAAAGTTGAACCGAATCCGTCCCAATGCATTGTTGGGGCCGGGCGGCTGGCTGATCGAGACGCCACCGCCGCTGTAACTCACGCGCAGCCCCATACGAGCGAGCACGGTCGGATCCTGCGCCAGCGCCGGCAGATATTCGTTATGCACGATCGACGGCGGCACGTGCCACGTGGGATTGACCGTGATGTATTTCATCGTCTCGCTCAGCAGCGGCGTCGGCATGCTGGGCTTGCCGATGACGATTCGGGTGGTCCACACTTGAGCACCCTCATGCATCACGCGGAGCGTGAAGTCCGGCTGATTGACGACCACATGGGCCTTGCCGAGGTCGCGCGGATACCAGCGCCAGCGCTCCATGTTGACGATGATGGTCTCGACCTGTCGCGGAGCTTCGCCTTTCTTGCTGCCTGAGTTGGCGCGGACCTCCGCCAGCATCGCCTTGAGCTTTTGATACTCCGCGTGCTGCGGGCTGAACGCGTCGAGCGCTGTGCCCGCGTCCGCGGCGGCGGCGATCGTGCTGAGAATGTCAGCCGGCTCGGGCACCGCTTGCGGAAGCTCGATGTTGCGGCTGACGCGGGTGTAGGGGAACCGTCCGGCCTGCACGTGCCGGGCATAGGTGAGCACGCTGACCTCGAGCCCGTCGGCATCCGCGTGCTTCAAGCGAGCGACGGCGGACCTGGCGCGCGCGTTCTCGATGCCCTTGTCGAGCCACAGCGGCAGGAAGTTGCGGTTCTGGTAGAACGCCTCGGCTGCCGCGCGCTCTTTCTTGCTGGCAAAAATTTTGTCCGAGGTCGCGGCCAGTAGATCGCGAATCTTTTCCGCAATCACGCGGTCCGCGGGATCGAGCGAGGCCAGAGGATCGACTGGGGCGGCCTGCTCCGTCACAGCGACGGCCTGCTCCGTCACAGCGGCGGGATCGGCGGCAAGCGTTGGGGTTGAAACCTGCTCGGCCGGTGAAGCTGCGGCAGGCGCGGGCGCAGGCGTTGCGGCCTCCTCGACAGGCGAAGCTGCCGGAGGCGAAGCGGTCGTGGGCGCGGGTGCCATTTTGTTGGGACCCTGCGCTAGGCCGACCATCGGGATGGCAAGGATCAGGGCCAGGGCCGTGCCTGCCAGGATACGATCATAACGGAAGCCATGCATGAGAGATTCTCCCAAGAGTGTTGTGGAGGGCTCCCCGCCGCGCACGCGCGCGATGCCGGGTGAGCCGGACGCTGCAAAGTCGTGGAATCAGCACTGCGACGGCCCGAACCGCCGTCGGCGAGCTCGTCGTTAGAGCCCAGCTTGTATGTGCATGAGTGCCCCCCCTCCCCGTTTACCGATCGACCACCCCCACAGTGCCGGTTCCCTCGCCGGCGGTGGCTGTCGACTTATTTGTCGCTTTGGGGGGTCGATTGGTTCAAAGGCGATAGGGACGAGGCTTGGCGTCGCGCCGCGTTAACGAAGGTTAATGAGGTCGCGAGTCCACCCGTCTAAGGCCGAAAACCTGCGTCCTCACCGGGTTTTCCGCCCAAGGTGACGGTTAGCTGCTGGGGGTATTCCGACCGTAAGCCTGGACAGGCCCGGATCGGGCGCGATCGAGGCCCAAGCAACCTGCAGCCGATCCGCCGATGCTGGTGACGATGTCCGTCTAGATCGATTTCCAAAAAACCACGCGTGGTGCGCCGCGGCCGGCATAGTCGGGAAGCACCGGAATTCCATCGATATTGGCGTCCCCGAGGAGCCCCATGCCGAGGCTCTTGTGAAATGCGATGGACCCCAGATTAGCCGGCGTGGTTATTGCCTTGACGTGCCTGCAACCATGCCGCCGAGCGAACTCCACGAAGTGGCCGAAAAGCTCGCCCGCGAGGCCTTGCCGACGGGCGGACAGGCGGACCGCGACGGTATGCACATATCCCACCGGTTCGG
>VAZL01000609.1 GCA_005883445.1 Alphaproteobacteria bacterium
TCGCCGAGGTGCAGCGTGGCACCGGCGAGGGTCATCGGCCCTGGGATCGACCGAACACCACCATGACCAATGCCACGGTGGACACCACGGTTGCGGGCGTCGACGGCCAGGTGGTCATGGTCAAGTACAAGGACGGCGAGAAGAAGATCATCGTAGGTCCCGACGCCGTGATCCGCGCCTACGTCGTCGGCAGCAAAGACGAGCTCAAGCCGGGCGCCAACATCAATATCGTCGCCGCGACCAAGAAGCCGGACGGGACGTTCGAGGCCGCACGGGTCAATGTCGGGCGCGAGGGCATCGTGCCGTAGCGCTGGGATTAGCGGCGCACGCCGGGGCGGCGATGCGCGGCGGATTGCGGCGGCCGCGGGCGCGGCTGTCGACATTTTCGTCGTGTGGGCGCTTGACCGCGTCGGCGCGCGCGAGCGCCTCGATCGCAGGCGCATCCTCCGTCAGGCGCGCAAGCAGCGAGGTGAGATCCTCGAGTTTTGCCGCGACCACGTGGATGACCCCGGATTCCTGCTGCAGTTCTCCGCTTACGGCGACATAGCGCGCGCCCATGATGATGGGACGAAAGCGCTCGAACGTCTTCGGCCAGACGATGATGTTGGCGACAGCGGTCTCGTCCTCGATGGTCATGAAGATGACGCCGTTGGCCGAACCCGGCTGCTGGCGAACAGTGACGAGGCCGGAGACGCTGACGCGCGCACCCGACGGCTGCACGCGTAGTTCCTCGTTGCGGATGATGCCGCGGCGGGCGAGGTCGGCGCGCAGGAAGCACGCCGGATGCGGGCGCAGCGACAGTTCGAGGAAGCGGTAGTCGTTCACGACCTCTTCGCCCAGCGGCATGGGCGGCAGCGGCACGGCGGGCTCGCGCGGGACTGAAATGGGCGCTGGCGGCGGAGCGGCCGTCACGGGCGCTTGCATCGCCTGCCCGCGAAACAATGGCAGATCGTCGTCCTTGTCGCCCACGCGGCCGAGCGCCTTCGCCGCCCACAAGGCCTGCCGCCGGCTGAGACCGAGCGAGCCGAAGGCATCGGCATCGGCGAGCCGCTCGATGATGCGGGGCGAAAGTCCGGTGCGCAGCCAGAGATCGCGGAGGCAGGTGTAGCCGGCTGCGCGGTTCTGCACGGTGCTTCTGCCGTGCTCTTCCGACAATCCCTTGATCTTGCGAAAACCCAGCCGCAGCGCGTGGATGGTGCGGATGTCGCCCGCCATGTCGCAGTGAAGCGGGTGCACGCGCGCGGCTGCGTGCGGGCCGGGTTCGAGCGTGGCGTCCCAGTGGGAATGGTTGACGTCGACCGGGCGCACTTCGACACCATGCTCGCGCAGGTCGCGCACGATCTGCGCCGGCGCATAGAAGCCCATGGGCTGGGCATTGAGCAGCGCCGCCGCGAACACGTCCGGGTAGCGGCACTTGAGCCAGGCCGACGCGTAAACGAGGAGCGCGAAGCTCGCCGCGTGGCTTTCCGGGAAGCCGTATTCGCCGAAGCCCTCGATCTGGCTGAAGCAGCGCTCGGCGAAATCGCGCGGATAGTTTTTCGCCACCATTCCTTCGATCATCTTGGTCTTGAACGTGCCGATGGTGCCGGTGCGTTTGAAGGTCGCCATGGCGCGGCGCAGCTTGTCGGCTTCGCCCGGGGTGAAACCGCCGGCGACGATGGCGATCTTCATCGCCTGTTCCTGGAACAAGGGGACGCCGAGCGTCTTGTCGAGGACGGCTTCGAGCTCCTTCGAGGGATAGGATATCGGCTCAAGTCCCTGCCGGCGGCGCAGATAGGGATGCACCATGTCGCCCTGGATCGGGCCCGGCCGCACGATCGCGACCTCGATGACGAGATCGTAGAACTTTTTCGGCTTGAGCCGCGGCAGCATCGACATCTGCGCACGGCTTTCGACTTGAAACACGCCGAGCGAGTCCGCGCGCTGCAACATGCGATAAACGGCGGGATCTTCTTTCGGAATCGTAGAGAGGGCGAAGAACCCCTTTCCGTTTTTTTGCTCTTCTCGGAATAAGCGGAACGAAAGGCCATAGTGCTTCTCGGTGAGCTCGAATGCCTTGCGCAGGCACGTGAGCATGCCCAGCCCGAGCACATCGACCTTGAGGATGCCGAGCGCATCGAGATCATCCTTGTCCCATTCGACGAAGGTGCGGTCCGCCATTGCGCCATTGCCGATCGGCACCACCTCGTCGAGCCGGCTGCGGGTGATGACGAAACCGCCGACGTGCTGGGAGAGATGGCGCGGGAAGGATTGGATCTCGACGGCGAGCGCGCGCATCTTCCGCATACGCGGGCTGTTCACGTCGATGCCGGCGCGCACGAACTCGGCGGTGCGCACCCCGCCGCCGCCCATGCCCCAGATCGAGGAGGACAGCGCGCCGATCGTGTCTTCGGACAGCCCGAAGACCTTGCCGACCTCGCGGATGGCGGAGCGGCCGCGATAGGAGATGACGGTCGCGGCAATGCCGGTATGGCCGCGACCGTAGTGCTCGTAAATGTGCTGGATCACCTCCTCGCGCCGCTCATGCTCGAAATCGACGTCGATGTCGGGTGGCTCGCCGCGGTCCGAGGAGATGAAACGTTCGAACAGGAGGCGGCCCTCGCGCGGGTCGACGTCGGTGATGCGCAGGCAGTAGCAGACCGCCGAGTTGGCCGCGGAGCCGCGGCCTTGACACAGGATGTTTTGGCTCCGCGCGTAACCGACGATGTGGTGGACAGTGAGAAAATAAGGCGCGTAATTGAGCTTGGCGATGAGCGCCAGTTCATGATCGAGTGACTGGCGGACGTTGTCCGGT
>VAZL01000610.1 GCA_005883445.1 Alphaproteobacteria bacterium
CAGACCGAGCAGCCGGCTGCGACCACCAGCCGAGGCGTCGAACCGGCAAAATCGTCGATGTCCAACCCGGCCGTCCATGGCGATGGCCCCGGCTGGCCGCGCTGCAGGGTATCGCCGTCGCCGCCATCGCTGGTCAGGCAGACGCGCTCGATCTGTGGCGCAATGCGACGCAGGATCGCAAGTGTGCGCCAATCGAAGGATTGAATGCCCACCCGCGCGGTAAGCTCCGCCTCGCGCACCGCCTGAACCGTGGCGGCGGCGAACGTCTCGGGGTCCGGCGTGTCGGCGCCCGACGTCGGCGTCAATTTGGTTTCGATATTGAAGCGGATGTGGCCGGCGTTCGCCAGCCGCACCAGATCGAACACCTCCATCAATGTCGGGATGCGGACGCCATCCATGCCCCGCTGCTCGGGAAAGGTCGCGGCGAGGACGGTGCCGGGCTTCAAGCGTCCCATGTCATAGCGCTGAACCTGCGCCAATGTGAGCGAACGGATCGCGGGTCCCTCGGCGTCGAGAAATTTGCCGTCCGGCCCGCGCGTGTGGTCGGGGTTGAGACGGCTGTCGTGGCTGACGACGAGAACGCCGTCGCTAGTCATGGCGAGATCGAGCTCGAGCGTGGTCACGCCGATCGACAACGCCGTCTTGAAGGCTTCGAGCGTGTTCTCCGGCGCCAAACCGCGTGCGCCGCGATGGCCCTGCAGGTCGAATGCGCCCGCCGGCGAAGCTAGAACGGAACCAACGATCGCCGCTGCGATGATTTTTGTCATGGGGAGCGCTCCGCGCAAGCTCGCGCCGCAGCATCGAGCGTTCGATGCTTACGCCGGCTGCGAGAAGCTATTATGACGCCGTCACGCCGCGCGGATGGCGCTGGCGCCTTGCCACACCAGAGCCAGCGAGATGAAAAACATCAGCACGTAAGTGATCCGGTAGAACAGCTCGGTCGGCGTGCGCCGCGCAAGCCATATGCCGAGAAAATTGGCGGCGACCGCGAACGGCAAGAGCACGAGCGAGGTCGCCAAGGTTAGCGGCGAGAACTGGCCGAGTGCGAAATAGGGCGCGAGCTTCATTACGTTTATCAGCGCGAAGAAGATGATGGTCGTGCCGATGAGCGTGAGCTTGTCGAGCCGCTGCGGCAGAATGTGCACCTGGTAGGGCGGAGCGCCAACCTGGATGATGGTCGAGGTGAAGCCCGCGAGCGAGCCCCAGAACATCCCGGCCGCCACGCTGGGCCGTCGCGGCTGCGCCGGTAGTTTGCCGAACCAGTTGTAGAGCGCAAAACAGACGCCGGTGACGCCGACGACGATTTCCACATAGGCGTTCGGCACGTAGGCGGCGAACAGCCAGGCCGCGCCCACGCCGACCACCGCTCCGGGCAACAGCACCTTGAGGTTCCAGGCGCTCCACTGGCGACGATACGCCCACACCGAGATCGCGTCCTGGCAGAGTAGGATCGGCAACAGGATCGCGGCTGCCTGCAACGGCGGCACAGTGAGCGCAAGCAGCGGGGTCGAGATCATGCCCACGCCGGCAAAGCCGCCCTTGCCAAGGCCGAGCGCAGTGATGGCCGGCACAGCAAGCACATAGAACAGCGGGTCGGTGATGATGGTCATGCAACGCAGGCGGGTCCGCGGGACTTAAAGCGGAGACGCGCGGCCAGCGCCAGCCGGTTTTGCGCATGGCGGCATCGCAAGCGCTTACGCGCGCAGCATTTCGATAAGCCCGCTGCGGATCAACCCGATCGAGATCAGGAACATCAGCACATAGGCAATGCGGAAGAACAGCTCGGTCGGCGTGCGCCGCACCAGCCAGATTCCCGCGTAATTGGCAATCACCGCCAACGGCAGCAGGACCGTGCCGATCAAGAGATTTTCGCCCGTCAATTGGCCGAGCGCGCCATAGGCCGGAATTTTCATCAGATTGCTGGCGGCAAACAGCATGGTGAAGGTACCCACATAGGTGAACTTGTCGAGCCGCTGCGGCAGCAGATGCATCTGCCATGCCGGGCCGCCGGCATTGGCCAGCATGGTGGTGAAGCCGCCGACCGCGCCGCATATCACGCCCGTGAGCATGTCCGGCCGGGGCGCGAGCCGATCGAAGCGCGCACCGAGCCAATGGCGCAGCACGAAGATGCCGGCGATGAGCCCGATCGCCAGTCGGATATGGGCGGCGGTGAGCGAGGCCGCGAACAGCCCGGCGACGGCAATGCCTGCCGCCATGCTCGGAATCATGATCCTCAAATTCCACGCGCTCCAATCCCGCCGATAGGTCCACACCGTGAGCGCGTCCTGCGCCAGCACGATGGGCAGGATGATCGCAGCCGCCTGCAACGGCGGGACGAACAGCGACATCAATGGCAGCGCCATCACGCCCAGGCCGAAGAATCCTCCCTTGGAGAGGCCGAGGAGGATCACCGCCAGCACGGCGAGCAGGTAAAACAGGGGATCGGCGATCACAGCGGGAAGGTCGCGAAAGGGAGGATGGCGGAAAGCGTGCGATCAAACCGCAGAGTGGCGCCGCGCGCCAGCATCTTGCCGCATGGCCGAGTTGTGTAACTCGCGCGACTTGCAAAGCTCACGCACCGCTTCACAATGCAGAAAACGCCCGCGCTATGAGACCAGCGCCGGAGCCTAGGGAGAGGTCGCATGGACGCCCGCACAAGCCGCTATCACGAGGTTTACGCGCGCTGGCAGCGCGACCCGCAGGGTTTTTGGCGCGAAGCGGCGCAGGACATCGACTGGATCGAGCCGCCCAAGCAAGTATTCGATCCCCATGCCGGCGTCTATGGGCGCTGGTTCACCGGCGGTGTCTGCAACACCTGCTGGAACGCGGTCGACCGGCATGTCTTGAGCGGGCGCGGCGAGCAGGCGGC
>VAZL01000611.1 GCA_005883445.1 Alphaproteobacteria bacterium
CGCTGGCGCAACACCGCGATGATCTCGTCGACCTGATCGAGCGCGCGCTTGCGTCCGGGCAGGGCCTCCGGGATGCTTTCCCGCAAGATGTCGCCGAGGGCCAGATCGAAGGCGTCGGAGGCCAAGAGGTAGGAGATCGGGCCCGCGAGCACGATGATGTGCTCGCAGCTCTCCTCGATCTGCCGCATGCGTTCGAAATAGCTGACCGCGGAGGCGACGTATTCCACGCCGACGCCCAGCAACGTCGGCACCGACACCGACAGGAGCTCCGCGAGTTTTTCCAGCGTCTCGATCTTCGCGAGCTCACCCTTCTCGAAGCGATAGAGCGCCGTGCGCGAAATGCCGAGCCGATTGGCGATCTCGTCGGCGCTCAGCCCGGAGCCGAGGCGAAAAGCTTTGAGGCGGTTGCCGATATCGTCGAAGCGGATGGCCATGACCGGTTAAACATTTTGCCGTCGTCGTGCGCGGGCTCGTCCATGGCAAAATGCGTGGCATGGCCGAACACGCGTCGACCACGATGGAGAAAATCAAGCCGATTGCGGTGGCTGCGTCCGCAACCGCTTGGCCGCGTCGAGCGTCGCGGTCACGATATTCTGATAGCCGGTGCAACGGCACAGATTGCCGGAAATCGCGATCCGCACCTCTTGTTCGGTCGGATCCGGATTGTCGCGCAGGAACTCGATGAGCGTCGTCAGAATGCCCGGCGTGCAGAAGCCGCACTGAAGGCCATGATGCTCGTGGAAAGCCTGCTGCAGGGGATGCAGCTCGTCGGCCGACGGCGCGATGCCCTCGACGGTGAGAATATCATGGCCGTCGGCTTGCACCGCGAGCATCAGGCAGGAACGCGCCGAGCGGTCATCGAAGAGGATGGTGCATGCCCCGCAGACGCCGTGCTCGCAGCCGAGATGGGTGCCGGTGAGGCCGAGCTGGTGGCGGATGAAATCGGCCAGCGTGACGCGCACCTCGACTTCTTCCTCGTACCGCTTGCCGTTGACGGTCAGAGCAACTTTCCGCTTCTCTCCCATTGTCACTCCTAGTGCGGGCGGCCCGCATGGGCATCGAGCAGGCGCGCATGCGCCTTCTCCAATGCCCGGCGCGACAGCACCGCCGCCAAATGCTGGCGATAAGACGCCGGCGCATGCACGTCGTCGATCGCTTCGAGCTTGCGGCAGCTCTCGCAGGCGTCACGGAAAAGCGTGCCTGCCGGCAGCTGACCGACGATCGCCTGCTCGACCTCGCGGGCGCGGCTCGGCGCCGTCCCCATGCCGCCGATCGTCACCGAGGCGCGCGTGATCTTGCCGCTGGCATCGCCCTCGAGCAGCACGGCGGCCGAGGTGATGGCGAAGTCGCCGTGCCGGCGGGAAAACTCGACGAAGGCATAGCCGTGCTTGGCGGTCCATTGCGGGAAGCGCACGCCGACGACGAGTTCGTTCAGTTCGATTGCCGGCGTCATATAGGCGACCGGAAACTCGGCGAACGGCAGCTCGCGCTCGCCATTCGGACCGACAACGGTGACGGTCGCGTCATAGCCGGTCGCGAGCGAGACCAGTTCCGCCGCCGGATCGAGATGGCAGAGCGAGCCGCCGATCGTGCCCCGGTTGCGCGTCTGCCGGTGCCCGACCTGCAGCAAGGCTTCATGCATGATCGGCCAGCGCGCGCGCACCGCATCGGAAAATTCGAGGTCGCGCTGGCGCGTCATGGCGCCGATTTCGAGCGCGCCCTTGGCCTCGCGGATGTAGGACAGTCCTTCCACGCGGTTGAGATCGATGATGTGGTCGGGCAGCACGAACCGCATATTGAGCATGGGCATCAGCGACTGACCGCCGGCGAGCAGCTTGGCATTTTCGAGGCTGCCGAGCAGCCCGACGGCCTCGCTCACCGTTTTCGGATCGTGATAACGGAACGGCGGTGGCTTCATCTCGGATGGACCGTACCTGGTAGGACGCTGCTTCTTTACATACACCAACAACTGTGCATCAATCCAAAAAAAATCAATTTCCCAAATATGGGACAATCCGCGGTGATCGTTCGTCCGTGCTTCGACCTCCACCGTAACCGCGGTGAGCAACGATGAAGCCCGCGCCGTTCCGATATCACGCGCCCAAGACGATCGAAGAGGCGGTCGAGACCCTTGCCGAGGTTGCGAGCGAGGACGGGCGTGTGCTCGCCGGCGGCCAAAGCCTGGTGCCGATCATGGCGTTTCGCCTGGCGCGCCCGGCACATCTGGTCGACATCAATGGGGTCGAGGCGCTGCGGCGTCTCGCCGTCGAGGGCGAGCGGCTTTGCATCGGCGCCTGCGTGCGCCACGCCGCCTTCCACCATCCCGTGGCGGATGGGCCGCTGGGTCGGCTTCTCGCCACGGTGGTGCGCCACATCGCGCACTATCCCATTCGCACGCGCGGGACCTTCTGCGGCAGCATCGCGCATGCCGATCCGGCCGCCGAATGGTGTCTCGTCGCCGCGGCGCTCGAGGCTGAAATGGTGGCGAGGAGGGCGACCGGCACGCGCACGATCCCGGCGCAGGACTTTTTCCGCGGCATCATGACCACGGCGCTCAGCGAGGACGAGCTTCTGACCGAAGTGCGCCTCCCAATGCTTCCCGCCGACACCCGTTTCGGGTTCTACGAATTCAATCGCCGCGCCGGCGATTTTGCGCTCGCTATGGCGCTAGTCACCTTCCGCGTGCAAGACGGCGTGATCGGAGAGTCGTGCGTGGCGGTGGGCGGAGTCGAGCCGCAGCCGCGTCGCATTGCGCAGGCCGAGCAAGTTCTTGTGGGACGTCCGCCCGACCATGCGGCATTCCAGG
>VAZL01000612.1 GCA_005883445.1 Alphaproteobacteria bacterium
ACTCCGCTTTGAAAGCGCGGGTTGGTTTGCCCCGGCCCCATGAAGGCAAAAACTTCCGAGATGACGCTCCACTTCGGGATGAAAGTCCAGGAGACGCCCGCGCCTGCCGTGGCAAACACCCCGTGCGGATCGCCGCCGTTGTAATACTGCGCCCCGAAATTGACGTTCACCCGCAGCTCTTTGCTGAAGTCGTAACTCAGCGGGACATTGACGATCAGGCCGTTGCCCGTGCGGTTCTGCGGGTCGTACACGACCGCACCGGCGATCGCGAGGCCAAAGCCTGTCGAGCCGACGATTGGTATCGGCACCGTCTTCGCCGTCAGTGTGGCGAGCGAGTCCCCTTCCTCGTCCGAGCGCAGATTCACCAAATTTGTGCCCAGCTCGACCGGCCGCCCGAGATTGAAGACGCAGGCCGGGCTGAAAACGCTGATGCGATCACCGTTTGCCGCAAACGAGCTCCAGGACTCGATCTCGCAGACGCCCACCTTTTCGATTTCGGCGTCGTCGACATAATAGGCGCCGCCGAGCCTTGCAGCGAATACGGGTACGGGGGAGAGCAGGATGCAGGTCGACACCACGACTGCGAGTGCAATTGCGCAAGCGCGGCTCGCAGGCCGACGGTGCGATGCCAGGCGGGAACCTTGCCCCATGACGCAATCCTCGAGGTTGACGACTGGCCTTCTTCCCTCGGGTTGAGGGACAGGGACGCATTTTGCTTAGCGCGTCTGAATTGACAGGAATGTACGGTTGAGATCGTCGAGCCGCTTTTTGGTTGGCAGTGTCTCTCAGCGGCCACACCAGAGTTCTCCGGTGATCGCCGCATGTCCGCTTCGCCCCCGAAAGCGGACAATTATGCAGGCATCCCGATAAGTCCGCTTAGTGCCATAAGCGGCTCTGAGCAATCGCAGCAAGACAGCCCTTATTCGATCACCTCGTCGGCGAGCTGCTGGAGATGGAGCGGAACCTCGAGGCCCAGCGCCTTGGCGGTCTTGAGGTTGATCACCAGCTCGAACGTTGTCGGCTGCATCACCGGCAGGTCGCCGGGCTTGGCGCCGCTGATAATCTTCGCGGTGTAAACGCCGATTTGACGATAGGCGGCCGAAACGCTGGGGCCGTAGCTGATCAAGCCGCCGGCCAGGGGAAATTCGCGCCAGAACGACATGAGGGGGATCGCATCGCGCGCCGCTAGCGCCACAATTTGATCGCGCCGGCTGGTGAAAAAGATATCGCTCTTGACGAGGAGGCCGCCGGCCCCCTCTCGAGCAAGGGTTGCGAACACCGTCGCGAAATCGTTTTCATCAGCTGCCCGCGTCACGAGAAGTCGCAGTCCGATTGCGCGCGCCGCATCTTGCACGGTTGCCGCATCATGTTCGGCATTGGCGTTGTTCGGATTGATCAGCACCGCGATAATCTTGGCCGCCGGCACCAGCTCGTGCAAAAGCCCGATCTGCTTGGCCTGCAGCGGGCCGGCAATCAGGTTAAACCCTGTCAGATTGCCACCCGGGCGGCTGAGGCTGGTGACCAGGCCCCCCTGGACCGGGTCGATACCGGTACTAAACACGATCGGAATCGTCGTGGTCGCCGCCTGGGCCGCCAGCGCGGACAGGCCGTCACCGGCGACGATCACGGCGACTTGCCGGCGAACCAGATCCGCCGCCAGGGTCGGCAGGCGATCGTATTGACCATCTGCCCAACGGTATTCGATGGCGACGTTCTGACCTACGACATAGCCGCCTTCGGCCAACGCCTGGCGGAAGCTGGCCAGCATTGGCCTGCGCTCCGCGAGCGACGAGCCGCCGAGAAACCCGACCACCGGCGTCGCCGGCTGTTGTGCGCGCGCGGCGAACGGACAGATTACCGCGCCGCCGAGTAGCGTGATGAAGTCGCGGCGCCTCACTCGATCACCTCGTCGGCAATGGCAAGCAGCCCGGGCGAGAATGTCAGCCCGAGCGCCTTGGCGGTATTGAGATTAATGACCAACTCGAATTTGGTCGGCTGCTGCACGGGTAGATCGGCCGGCTTGGCACCCCTTAGGATTCGGTCGACGTAAAAGGCCGCGCGCCGGTACAGATCGACCGTATCTATGCCGTAGGACACCAACCCACCGCTTGTGACGAAGTAACGATATGGGTACACCGCAGGTACGCGGTGCCGGGCCGCCAATGAGACGATGAGAGCGCGATAACGGACGGTCGTATTGTCCGCCAGAACGATCAATCCGCCGTCCGCCTTGGCCGAGAGGTCATTGATCGCGCGCTCGATTTCGGCGGCACCCTGAATGGGGGCATCGCTCACCTC
>VAZL01000613.1 GCA_005883445.1 Alphaproteobacteria bacterium
CCTTACGATAGGCCTTCTTGTGGCCACCCCCCCGGTAGCGCATGGTCGTGCGGCAGAGATTGTTGCGTCCCCCCGTCGACTTCTGGCCCTCGGTCAACTCCTTTACCGGTTTGCCGCGGTAGAGGCCGGAGCGGTCGACCAGCACCAGCTGGCGCTGGCTCGGCGTCACCGGGTTGTAGGACTTGAGTGCCATTGCCTCCCTCCTTACAGACCCGTCGTCACGTCGATCTTATGGCCCTCTTCGAGGGTTACGATCGCGCGTTTGACTTCCGACTGCTCGCCGATCGTCCCTTTGAAGGCCTTGATCTTGCCTTTGCGGACGTGGGTGTTGACGCTCTTGACCTTGACGTCGAACAGCTTCTCGACCGCCTCCTTGATCTGCGGCTTGGTCGCACGCCTGGCGACCTTGAACATCACCTGGTTGCGTTCCGAGGCGAGCGTCGCTTTCTCGGTGATGACCGGCGAGATGATCACATCGTAATAGCGCGGATCGGTGGGGCTCATTTGAAACGCGCCTCCAATGCTTCCAGCGCCGACTTGGTCAGCACCAATGTCGGCCGCCGCAGGATGTCGTAGACGTTGATGCCCTGCACCGGGAGCACGTCGATGTTCGGGATATTGCGCGCGGCCAGGGCGAAATTGGCTTCGAGCTCGGCGCCGTCGATGATGAGCGCGCTCGTGAGTCCGAGCTTGGTGAAGTTCTTTTGCAGTGCGGCGGTCTTGCCATTCTTCACGGTCGCCTTCTCGAGCACGATGATGCCGCCGTCCTTGGCCTTGGCGGACAAGGCGTGCTTGAGAGCGAGCGCGCGCACCTTCTTCGGCAGATCGATCGCATGGCTGCGCGGCGTGGGCCCGAACGAGCGGCCGCCGCCGCGGAAGAGATTGACCCGCGCAGAGCCGTGGCGGGCGGAGCCGGTGCCCTTCTGCCGGTACATCTTCTTGCCGGTACGATGGATCTCGCCGCGGTTCTTGACGTCGTGCGTGCCGCGCTGACGCTTGGCGAGCTGCCAGCGCACGCAGCGATGGAGGATGTCCGCCCTCGGCTCGAGGCCGAAGATCGCGTCCGGCAGTTCGACCGAACCCGCCGCCTTGCCGTCGAGCGACACGACCTTGAGTTCCATGTTACGCGCCCTCCTTGTCGGCGGCCTTGCCTTCGTCGGCGGGCGTGGCCTCGGCTTTGCTGGCGGCGGCCGCCTCCGGCAGGCGGAACTTGCCGGGCTTGGGGGCGTCCTTCGGCAGCTTCTTCTTCACCGCGTCGCGCAGCGTGATCCAGCCGCCCTTGGCGCCGGGCACCGCGCCTTCGACCAAGATGAGCCCGCGCTCGACGTCGGTCTGCACCACCTTGAGATTGAGCGTGGTGACGCGCTCGACGCCCATGTGACCCGGCATTTTCTTGTTCTTGAAAGTCTTGCCGGGATCCTGGCGGCCGCCGGTGGAACCGATCGAACGGTGCGAGATCGAAACGCCGTGCGAGGCGCGCAGCCCGGCGAAGTTCCAGCGCTTCATGCCACCCGCAAAGCCCTTGCCGATCGAGGTCCCGGTCACGTCGACAAATTGCCCGACGACGAAGTGATCGGCGGTGATCTCGGCACCGACCGGGATCAAATCGCCCTCCTCCACCCGGAACTCGGCGAGCTTGCGCTTGGGCTCGACCTTGGCGACGGCGAAATGGCCGCGTTCCGCCTTGGTCAGATTCTTCGGTCTGCGGGAGCCGGAGCCGAGCTGCAGCGCCACGTAGCCGTTCTTGTCCTTGGTGCGGTGGGCGACGACCTGGCAATTGGCGAGGCGCAGCACCGTGACCGGCACGTGCTCGCCACCGTCCGTAAAGACGCGGGTCATCCCAACCTTTTGTGCGATCACCCCGGAACGCATGTTTGTGTCCTGTCTCTCTCGCGGCTCAGAGCTTGATCTCGACGTCGACGCCGGCGGCGAGATCGAGCTTCATCAGCGCGTCCACCGTCTGCGGCGTCGGATCGACGATGTCGAGCAGCCGCTTGTGCGTGCGCATCTCGAACTGCTCACGGCTCTTCTTGTCGATGTGTGGCGAACGGTTGACCGTGAACTTCTCGATCCTCGTCGGCAGCGGGATCGGGCCGCGCACCTGCGCGCCGGTGCGCTTGGCGGTCGCCACGATCTCGCGCGTCGACGCATCGAGGATGCGGTGATCGAACGCCTTGAGCCGGATCCGAATATTCTGGCCGTTCATGGTTTCTCCGATGGCGGCGAATTGCGAACGTCAGAGACAGGGGACGAACGCGCCATCCCGCTCCCGGTATCTGTCCGTCCCGCGTCGTCGGTCCTCCGTCGCCTGTTACTCGGTTATGCTGACCACCACGCCGGCGCCCACGGTCTTGCCGCCCTCGCGGATCGCAAAGCGCTGCTTCTCCTCCATCGCGATCGGCGTGATCAGCTCAACGTCCATGGTCGCGTTGTCGCCCGGCATGATCATCTCCGTGCCCTCAGGCAGCGTGCATTGCCCGGTCACATCCGTGGTGCGGAAGTAAAACTGCGGACGGTAGTTGTTGAAGAACGGCGTGTGCCGGCCGCCCTCCTCCTTGGTCAGGATGTACGCCTCAGCCTTGAACTTCTTGTGCGGCTTCACCGAACCAGGCTTGCACAGAACCTGCCCGCGCTCGACCGCGTCCTTGTCGATCCCGCGCAGCAGACATCCAACATTGTCGCCCGCAACACCCTCGTCCAAAAGCTTGCGGAACATCTCAACCCCAGTCACCACAGACTTCTGCGTGTCCCGCAGCCCCACGATCTCAACCTCCTCCCCAACCTTGATCTTGCCGCGCTCGATGCGCCCGGTCACAACCGTGCCGCGGCCGGAGATCGAGAACACGTCCTCGATCGGCATCAAAAACGGCTGG
>VAZL01000614.1 GCA_005883445.1 Alphaproteobacteria bacterium
TATTCCGATATCCGCCAGCAGGGCGCGCATCCAGCCGTTCGAGCCCAGCATCATGATCCACGCATAAGCGCCGATGAACGGCGGCGACACCAGCGCCAGCACCGCGAGAGTGGCGAGCAGGTCGCGGCCCACAATCACGAAGCGGGTGGTCAGCATGGCGAGAGGAATACCGAGCAGCATGGCGCCCAGCATTCCGCCCGCGCCGACGATCAGGCTGTTGATGAGCGCGCCTCGATAGGCAGGATGGCCGAGGATTCGGGCAAAGTTGGCAAGGGTCAGCGCACCCGAGCGATTGTCGATCACGCTGGCGGTGAAGATGTTGAAGAGCGGCCAGACCATGAGCAGCGCGACCACGGCCAGCGCTACCGCCATGACGCCCGACCAGAAATCGAGCCGCAACCGGCGACTCATGATGCTGCCTCGATGCGCCGGCCTGTTGCTGGATCGAACCAATGCACGCGCGCGAGCGGCAGGATCAATCGCACGCGCGCTCCGCTCTGTTCCAGCAGGCGACGTTCCGGCCGGTGCACATGCGCCAGGATTTGCGTCCCTTCGTCCAGTCGCACGCGATAGAACGCCTCGCGCCCGGCGAAGCTGACCTTGTCGACGGCGCCGTCGAGCGCGAGCGCATCGCTTGGCGCGTCGACGGCCGGCCCGGTCAGCGTCATGTCCTCGAGCCTGATCGCCAGCGTCACGCGGTCACGGCCAGCCAGCGCGGGCACCGGTAGTCGCGCCGCGCCGAGCGCCAGCGTGCCGCCGGCGCCTACGGCCAAGTCCGCGATCACGTTCATCGCGCCGACGAAGGAAGCCACGAACAGCGTCGCCGGGCGGGCATAAACCTCCCATGGCGTGCCAACCTGGTGCACGTGGCCGCCCTGCATGACGCCGATGCGGTCGGAGATGACCAGCGCTTCTTCCTGGTCGTGCGTGACATAGATCGTCGTGATACCGAGCGAACGCTGCAAATCACGGATGTCGTCGCGCAGCTCGATGCGCAATTTCGCGTCGAGATTCGACAGCGGTTCGTCCATCAGCAGGATCTGGGGTTTGATGACCACGGCGCGCGCCAGGCCCACGCGCTGCTGCTGGCCGCCCGAAAGCTGGTGCGGCAGGCGCGCGGCATGACCGCCAAGGCGGACGAGATCGAGCGCGCGGGCGACGCGCTCGGCGATTTCCTGACGCGGGCGGTGGCGGTTCCTGAGACCGAAGGCGACGTTGTCGCCGACCGTCATGTGCGGAAAGATGGCGTAGTCCTGGAACACGAGGCCGATGTTGCGGCGATGAGCGGACACGTCGTCGATGCGCCGGCCGGCCACCCACACTTCGCCGCTGTCCTGGTGATTGAATCCCGCCACCGTGCGCAGCAGCGTGGTCTTGCCGCAACCGGAAGGTCCGAGCAGCGTGAAGAACTCGCCCGACTCGATGACGAGGTCGATATCGTCGAGCGCCTGCACGCCCGGGTAGCTCTTGCTTATGTGCCGCAGCTCGACCCGGGCCATGGGAACCTATCTCAATATGGGCTGCACGGCCCGATGACTTTGTCGTTTCCTCGCTCGCCCCTCGCTGTACGTCTATGTACTATCTTGGGGCTCGCTGCGGGCCCGCATTTGTCAACTGAGGTCCTCGGGCCGTTCGCCGGGATTTTGAGATAGGTTCCGGTGTCGCAACCGATGCGAATCCGCGGCGCTATTGCGGGCGCGGCCGGCTGTGAGCGTGGATCGCGCGCGCTCAGCGGGCAAGCATCAAAGCGCGCCACTTGTCGATATATTCCTGGCGCTTGTTGGCCGCGTTCTGGATGTCGTATTTGACGAGCTTGATCTCAGCCATCGGCTTCAACGCGCCGAGGGGCTTCGCGTCCTTGCGGATCGGCCGGCGGCCGAGCTCCTGCACCACCATCTCCTGAACCTGTGCGCTCAACGACCAGTCGATGAACGCCTTGCCCGCTGTCGGGTTCGGCGCGCGCTTGCACAGCGCCATGCCGTCGGCGATGGCCGACGTGCCGTCCTCCGGATAGACGATGGCGACCGGTCCGCCGCCCTTCAGATAGAGATACGCGTTGTCCTCGAGCGTGATGCCGACCGCGGCCTCGCCGTCGTTGACGAAGCGCGGCACCGCGCCCGAGCTGGTGGAGATGCTGAGGTTGTTGAACACGCCTTTGAACTTGTCCCAGCCTGCTGCCTTGTCGCCGTAGATCGTGAGGAACGTGTTGAGCTGCATATAGGCCGAGCCCGACTTCTCGGCGTCGGCCATGGAAACCAGATTCTTGAAACGCGGCTGCGCCAGATCGGCCCAGCTCTTGGGATATTCCTCGGGCTTCAGCTTTTTGGTGTTGACGACGAAGACGTTGAGGATGCCCGTATAGGGAATCCACGCGCCGCCGCTTTTGAATGCGTCGGCGATCATCGCGTATTCTTTCGGCTGATACGGGTCCAGCAGATCGGTATTGGCCTCGAGCAGCTCGGCCCCGATACTCCAGATCACGTCGCACTTGGGATTGGCGGCCTCGGCACGCGCGCGATTGATGATGTCGCCCGATCCGGCTTTCACCACGTCGGCCTTGATGCCCGTCGCTTTTTCGAATTCCGGGATCAACCGCTCGACGATATTGGCGGTATGCGCGGTATNNNCGAAATGCGATGGAGCGTCATTGGTTCCCCCTCAGGCAAAGCTCGCCGCCTTCGTTTCACGGCGGTTGTGACGATTCTATAACGTTCGCCCTGGATACAGTAACATTCGCTCCGCGCCCGCACTTGGGAACGTAGAGCTCGCGAGCAGTACAAAACACCGCATGAAGATCGAGGCGTTCAGCGAGGGCAAGAACCTCGATGCTCCCGAGGCAAACGAGGACCGGTTCCTGGTGCTGCCCGGAAGAGGCTATGCCGTCATCGATGGTGCCACCGACGTCACCGGCCAGCTCTATGACGGCAAACGCGGTGGCTGGCTCGCGAGCCATGTCGCGATGCAGGCCGTGGCGAATTTCCTGCTCGACCTGGCGGAGCGCGAGCTCAACCCGGAACGGCTGATCGAGCATGTATCGGCCGCGATCCGCGCTTCCTATGCTCGGCACGGCATTCTGGAGATCGCGCGCGACGATCCGGCGCGGCGCTTCGGCGCGACTCTGACGCTGGCGGCCGATCTGGGCGAGACGTTCCGCTTCGTGCTGATCGGTGACAGTGGATTGCGGATCGACGGCGCGGAAGTCTTCATCAACGACACCGAACTCGATCTGGTGATGGCGAGGCTTCGCGTGGAGGCCTACCGGATGGTGGGAGAGGCGGGCGGCAGAGCGGAGGAGCGTGCGCGCGTCGGCCGCGCGTGCGCCTTCTATGGCGCGGCGAAGCTTCATCCCGACGTGCGGCCCTGGCTGGACGAGGCGAAGCGCCGGCTGCTGTACGAACGCAGCCTCACCTGGTGCCGCGCGCGCTTTCCCGCGGTTCCCGAGGCCGATATCCGGTTTCTGCTCGACACGGGCATCAGCGGGCAGGCGCAATTCGCGAACAACACGGCAAGCCCGCTGAGCTACGCGGTACTCGACGGTTTCGGGGTTCCTCTGCCGCTGGCGCGGGTGATCGACCGGCCGCGGGTGGGAATGCGCTCGATCGAGCTGTTCACCGACGGATATTTCAAGCCAGGCGCCGCACCCTCTCTAGACGATTGGGAGGCGGCCTTCGCCGAAGTAGAGCGCGTTGACCCGGAGAAAATCGCTCGCTATCCGGCGGTGAAGGGCAGCACCGCGCGGATGAATACTGACGACAGGACGGTCGTGATCGTCCATTTCTAGAGTCGGCAGTCCAACCCGCGAACTCAGGCGCGGAAAAGTCGCGCGCGGCTTCACCTTCACCGGCGAGTGCCCGCTCTGGCCGGTCTCAGACATCGGTCTACTACTGCAATCGACCCGAACCGGCC
>VAZL01000615.1 GCA_005883445.1 Alphaproteobacteria bacterium
TGATGGGCTTGGCCCTTCTCTCGCCGCTGGCCGCACAATCGCCCGTCGACCAACCCGCCGCCGAGGGCACCGCCAATATTTACAACTTGGACCGCGATGCGGGCATCGGCGGAGTCGAGATTCATGGTCCGATCACCAAAGCCGTGACCAGCCAAGCCGTGCAGTTGATCAGGTCCATCCGTACAGACGTGGACGAGCTGACGGTGTTCTTGAGCTCGCCGGGCGGAGATGTACTTGCGGCGATGGAGTTGGGTGAGGAAATCAGGAAACAATGGGCTTGGACGGCCGTGGACGAACAGGGGGAGTGCTACGGCGCATGTGTGCTTGTCCTGGCGGCAGGCGTGCGGCGAACCCCTGCGCCCGAAAACGTGGGGCTTCAGCGCATGAACTTCGACCAAAAAGAGTTCGTCGCGAATCTGTCCTCCGATAAAGCCAAACAAAAATACACAGGCGTGGCGAAGAGGGTCGAAACTTATTTGGCCCGCATGGGAATGCCGAAGAAGCTCTTCCAAGAAATGAGCGCGCAGCAGTCTTCGCCCAAAGTGCGTCTGCTCGATGCTGCTAAACTCAAAACGCTGGGACTGGATGGCAGCGATCCGGCTTATGAACAGTGGCTGCGCGAGAACAATAATCAGCGACCACCGCCATCAAATTAAGAACGACTTACCCTTGCTGATTCGAAGCGGATGCCTCCGGGCGAATCAGACACGTGTTATCGTTTGGTCGACGGCACCGGAGCCGGAGGGCCGGCAGCCCCACCGCTCAGGCGGGTTGAGCGTTAGCAGCATGGAGGGTCCCAGATGAAGGCTCTAATCTATTCATTGATCGTCGCCAGTCTCGTCTCAGGGAGGGCACTGAGCGCTGATGTGCCATCGCTCGTCGGGACATGGACCGGGCAGCGGGATCGGATTGCCAAGGTGGAAGGGCGGCGCGGTGGACTTGCCACGCTGGTCATCACGCAGCAGCAAGGCAACACCTTTGTTGGGCATTTGAAACGCTCAAACCCGACCGGCGATGAGGATGAGCAGCTCTGGGGCGCTTTCGCGCCGGACGGTCAGCTCATGATGGGATCGGACGAGGAAGGGACTTACATCTTCCGCCTCGTCGACCAGAACACGCTGGATTATTGTTATAGCGAGGCCGGACCTTCGCCGCGTTCCGTGTGCGCCAGGCTCGCCCGGCAGCGCTGACTTTTGCTGTTGTCGCCGCAGCAAGGGACGCGCGCTTGAGGAGCGCGCGCCTTCCCAGCATGCGGACGGAGGGACGGCGATGGAACTGCGGCTGCTCGGGCGCACCGGACTGCAGCTCTCGGTGCTGGGCTTCGGCTGCGGCGCGGTCGGCGGACTCATGGTGCGCGGCGATCCGCTCGACCAGGAGCGCACCATCGCGCGGGCGATCGACGCCGGCGTGAACTACTTCGACACCGCGGTGCAGTACGGCAACGGCGAATCGGAAAAGAATCTCGGCCGTGTGCTGCAGAGGCTCAAACCGTCCAACGTGACCGTCGGCACCAAGGTCCGGGTGCCAAGCAGCGACTTCGGAGGCATTACCGACGCCGTGGCGAGATCGCTCGAAGGCAGTCTGGCGCGACTACGCCTCGACCGGGTCGATATCTTCCATCTGCACAATGCGATCACCGAGACGGGCGGCGGGGAAGCGCTCAGCGTCGGACAGGTGCTCGGTGATGTGGTGCCGGCGTTCGAGCGGCTGCGCCAGCAGGGCAAGACGCGTTTTCTCGGGCTCACCGCCGTCGGCGACACCGCGGCGCTGCATCAGGTGATCGACGCGCGCGCCTTCGAGAGCGCGCAGGTGGTCTACAATATGCTCAATCCGTCCGCTGCCGTAGGACTGCCGAGGAATTATCCGGCGCAAGATTATGGACGACTGTTCGATCATACCAGGGCGGCCGGCGTCGGCGTCGTCGGCATCCGCGTGCTCGCCGGCGGCGCGCTGTCCGGATCGGCCGCGCGTCATCCGATTGCCAGTCCGCCGCCCGAGCCGATCGGCTCGGCCATGAACTACGACGCCGATGTCGCGCGCGCCCGCCGCCTGATGCCGCTGATCGAGGAGGGCTTTGCCGCGAGCCTGACCGAAGCCGCCACGCGGTTTGCGCTCTCGCATCCGGCGATGGGCGTTATCCTGGTCGGTATGGCAACGCCGCAACAGTTCGAGGATGCGCTCGCGGCGGCCCAAAAAGGTGGGCTGCCGCCCGCCGCGTTCGACCGACTGTCGGCGCTGCAGCAGGCATTCGCGGGCGAACCACGTTGATCGCCGAGATTGCCGACCGCGGAAGAACCGGCGCCTTGAACTTACGGTCGGTATGGGAGGTACTGCGGACATTGACGGACTTGTCGCCTCGGTCAACTCGGTCGAGTTTGACCCATAGCGGACATGAGTGGGCCGCTTCCGGCGCGAAACATTACTTCCCAAGTAGATTTTCGGTTCGATCCCGCAATCTCTTGATCAAGGCGTCAGCACCGCCTGCCGCAATGACGGACGCGAATTCGTCGCGCCGCATGGCAAGATCGCTGATGGTCCCGTTGAGATAGATGTCGACCACCCGCTCGCCGCGGACCAGGTAATTTATATTGACGGTGCGACCGCCCGGCTGCAGCAGCTTCGTTTTGACGATCTCGCCGCCGCCACGCGATTCTGGTGTCGTCTCGAATCGTTCGACGCGGCGAGCGGCGTCTATCGGCTCCGCCCGGCGTCCAGGCCGCCCACCGTTCGGCACATCCTCACCCACACATCCGGGCTCGGTTATCCGTTCACGAGTGCGATCCTGCGCGACTTCAAGCCACAGCCCGGCGAAAACTATCCGTTCGGCGGTCCCTTGCTGTTCGACCCAGGCGAGCGTTGGCATTACGGCACGAGCACCGACGTTGTCGGCAAGCTGGTGGAGAAAGTGTCAGGCCAGAAACTCGAGGACTACTTCCGCCAGCACATCTTCACCCCACTGCAGATGCCGGACACCTCCTACAACGTGCCGCAGGAAAAGGCCTCGCGCCTCGTCGCCGGCCAGCAGCGCGCGGGCGAACGCATGGACGGTGCCGTCGTCTTGCAGACGCCGCAGCCCGGACTCACCATACCGGAACCAATCGGTGGTGGCGGTCTGGCCTCGACTGCGAACGACTATGGCCGTTTCATGCGCATGCTGCTCAATGGCGGCGAGCTCGACGGGGCGCGCGTGCTCAAAGCCGAAACAGTGGCGCTGATGGGCCAAAACAATATTGGCGCCGTGTCGGTCCCGGCGCTCAAGACCGCGCTGCCGCGCAGCGCCGACTTCACGTTCATTGCGGACGGCCGGGACAAATGGGGTCTCGGCTTCCTGATCACGACAGATCAAGCGCCCGGCAAGCGCTCCCCCGGCAGCCTGAGCTGGGGCGGCATCAACAACACCTATTTCTGGATCGATCCGAGCCGCGGCATTGCGGGCGTGATCTTGATGCAGTACCTGCCGTTCGCGGACGCCAAGGCGTTGGCTGTCTACGATGCGTTCGAGCGGGGCGCCTATCAGCTCGCAAGCGCCGAGCGCTAGGCGCCCGCCAGCATGCATTCCGCGTCGATAAGATAGAAAACGGCCGCTCGTTTGCGTGCGGCCTTCGATTGGCATAAAACCCGATCGATAACTCCGCAAGAGCACTGGCCGCGCCGATGCCGGACAAGGGCGACTTTGGCTCGAGCGAATCGCACGAAACGCTTCCGGGCGGCGAGCGCGTGCTGATCCGCCGGGCGCGGCCTGAAGACGTGGCGCTATACCCGGATTTTTTAGCCGATGTCAGCGCCGAGGATCTGCGGCTTCGGTTTTTTGCGCGCGTCGCCGAGCTCAGCGCCGAGGAGAGCGATAAGCTCAGCCATCTCGACTACAGGCACGAGATGGCTTTCATCGCGCTCGACGAGGACACCGGTCAGATGCTCGGGCTCGTGCGCTTGAAGGACGAGCTCGACGAAAAGACCGCGGAATTCGCGATTCTGGTGCGCTCGCGGGTCAAGGGTCACGGGCTGGGGTGGCTGCTGATGCAGCGCGTCATCGACTACGCCAAGGCAAAAGGTCTGCGGCGCGTGTATGGCGATGTGTTGGCCGAAAACGCGAGCATGCTGCAAATGTGCGCCGAACTCGGTTTCTACGCGCAGGACATGGGACCGGACATCAAGCGCGTCGTGCTCGATCTCGAAACATCGCCGGCCAGCGATCGTCAGCCTTCTGGCGCCGTGACCAAACGCTGATCGACGGCGACGCCGCTTCGCGGCGACCGCCGCTCCAGACATGGCGCCAGCCAGGGACGAGCCGCGAAACGAGCGTGAAGGACGGGGCTGGTCGGTTTATTGCGGCTTGATACCCGCGGCCTTGATCACCTTCGCCCACTTTGCGGTCTCGTCGGCGATGAGCTTGCCGAAATCGGCGGGCGAGCCCGCAAGCAGCATGCCGCCCATGTCGGCGAGCCGAGCCGTGATCTAACCCGGTATGAAATCAGCAACGGTTGGGATGTCCGGCAGCGCCTGCGAGCGCGTCGCCGTGGTCACCGCCAGCGCCCGCAGCCGATCGGCTCGGATGTGTTGGATCGACGCGGTCATGGTCGCGAACCCGACCTGGACCTGCCCGCCGATGAGATCGGTCATCGCCGGCCCATCACCGCGGTAGGCCACGTGAACCAATTGCGCGCCCGTCATCACCTTGAACAACTCGCCAGCCAAATGGCTTGCCGTCCCGATGCCGGCCGAGGCGAAGCTGAGCGAGCCCGGGTTGGCCTTGGCATAATCGATCAACTCGGGAACGGTCTTCACCGGAAGCGATGGATTGACTTCCAAGACGTTCGGCACGCGCACCACCCCGGCAACCGGAGTCATATCACCGAGGAAATTGAAGCTGAGCTTGTCATAGAGCGTGGCGTTGATTGCGCTCGCCGGCGGCACCATGAGAAGCGTGTAGCCGTCGGCGGACGCCTTCACGACGGTCTCGGCGGCGATATTGCCGGCGGCGCCCGGCCGGTTCTCGATGACGAATTGTTGGCCGAGCCGCTCCGACAGCCATTGCCCGATCAGGCGCGCGAGGATGTCGGTCGTACTGCCAGCGGCGAAGCCGACGACCAGCCGCACCGGCCGCGACGGATAGCCTTGTGCGGCCGCGACGCGCGACACGGCAGCCAGCGCGGCAGCAGCGGCTGCCAGATGCAGAAATTTCCGACGGGGAAGTTTCACAATGTTCCCCCAAATATGCCCGCGGATATGCGCAAGCACGAAACGTCGGCAGTCCCGCGGACGGCTCTGCGCTCAAACTATATGGCCACCGAATGACACGAAAGGGGATTCCCTCATCGTTTGTGAACGACCGAGGTAACGCCGGCTTGCCGGCCGTCATCCGATCCGAGATAATGTGACGCCGCCATCGACATGGAGAGCGACTTGATCCCGACGTGAGGGCGCCGCCATGACTCCGCGTTCGTTTGGGATAGAAGGCATCACCGATGAAGACCGCGCGTACGCCGGTTCGCGCTTCTCCGACGTACGCGAAGCGCTGTTCGCCAATCCCTATCAAAGTACATGGGGGGCGGACGGGGAGCCGCCGCTGCCGGTCCACCCCGTCACGCTGAGCAGTTTGCTCACCGGCATCCTGCCGTTCGGTCCGCCCTACGCCTTTCGCCAGGCCACCGAGCGCGCGGTTGATTCCGCCGCCGACCTGCGTTGGGGCCCGGATCGAAGAGGCTTCCGCCGGCTGGTGCATCCAAACGGAATTTGCCTGACCGGCCTGTGGCAGATCACGGAAGACACCGGCTATTCCGGCTATTTCCGCAACGGCAGCCGGGCCTTGATCGTGGGGCGCTATTCGACCTGTTGCCGCGAGACGCGGCGCGGCCATCTCCGGTCGCTGTCGCTGGTGGGCAAGCTGTTCCCGACCGCGGAGGCGGAACACGTCGCGCCGCTGCGAACCGCCAGCTTCATGACTCAGCAGGATATCGGCGGCGACTACAACGACTACATCAACGACGTCGAATTGCTCAACGCTCCGAATACGACGGCGTTGCGGCGGGGCCTGGGCATGCCGCTCCTGATGGTCGTCGGGGTCGTGTTCAAGCTGGTCGACAACAAGCCGAGCATTCGCCAGCTCTACCAGATTGCGGAGCTCGGAAAGGCGCAAGGCGAGCCCACGCGCGCGCCGACCTTCATGCGTCTCACGGTGGCGCCGCACCAGCCCAGAATCGAGGGCGCGGGGATGGACTTCCGCGACGAGATCATGGCGCAGATCTACGACCGCGGCGACGCCCGGCCGAAGCGCACGCTCACCTTCAACATCCAGGTCACCGATGACGGGGAGACGCACGGCCCGTTCTTCCGCGAGCAGCGCACCTTCCGGAATTGGCGCCGCATCGGAACCATCACCTTCGACCGGGCGGTCGTTTCGTACAACGGCGATTTCGTTATCCACTTCCATCATCCGACGTGGCGTGACGACCAAAACGACCCCGCAACCGCCACGCGCGTCAACGAACGAAAGGTGCGCTGACATCGCGGGACTTGAACGGCCGCCATGAGGTCTCCTTACGACCCATCTCGGACGCATCCGTCCCGCCAAAAAACACTGTTACTTCCGTCTTCTATGAGTTGGCGCCGCCTGCGCGTCGGCAAGGCTGGTAAATAAGTCACGCTTTCCCACAAAATGCCGCGGAGCGCCTCCCTAGGGCCGGTTGCGCCTTGCGGGGAGTCGGCCGCCCTGTAAATTCGTTTGGGGGGTTCATCGGGGGAGGTGGTCGTGCGCCGCTTCGCGATGGTGCTCGTGGCGTTGCTGATGGCTGGGGGGCCCGCCGTCGCGGACAAAGTCGATCCCGCGGTTATGGCCATGCTCCGGGATTGGTCGCTGACCTCTCCGAGCCCATCCCGCGTCGTCATTTGCCATGGCTTCGGATGCCTCTTCCGCACCGAGATCGCTCTCACGAGCGGCGATCACGCCCAGATGGCCGCGATCATGGCGTCGGGCTCTGCCTCGCCTCAGGCGGAACGGGCTGCAATCGGCCGCACCGAGGCGTGGTTCGAACGGCGCATCGCCCCCATCACGGGCACTACGATGCGCGTCGCGCGGGCCGGCGCACTCATCGGCTTAGCGGGCAATCGCGGTCAATTCGATTGCATCGATACGACCAACAAC
>VAZL01000616.1 GCA_005883445.1 Alphaproteobacteria bacterium
AGGCCTTCGAGTCGATGCCGCGTGGGCGCCGGCGCGACCCCGAAGCCGTCGCCGAGGCGCTCCGGCAGGCGATCCGCGCCGCGCTCGCGGCCGCGTGGAACAAGAAGCCCGCCTGCCACGTGCACGTGCTCGAGGTGTGATCGGGCGCGCCGTTGGTGTGCCCTGGCGGCGGCCGACCAAGCCGGATATGGATGGATTGCTGGAGACGACCCATGATCGGACGGCTCAACCATGTGGCGATCGCGGTTCGCGACATCGCCAAGGCGGCGAATGTCTATCGCCAGACGCTCGGCGTCGAAGTTTCCGACCCGGTCCCGCAGCCCGAGCACGGCGTGACCACCGTTTTCATCACCTTGCCCAACACCAAGATCGAACTGCTCGAGCCGCTCGGGGAGGCGTCTCCGATTGCAAAATTTCTCGACCGCAATCCCGATGGTGGCATTCACCACGTCTGCTACGAGGTCGACGATATCCGCGCCGCGCGTGACCGGCTCAAGGCGCAGGGTGCGCGCGTGCTCGGCGATGGCGAGGCGAAGATCGGTGCCCACGGCAAGCCGGTGTTGTTCCTGCACCCGAAGGATTTTTGCGGCACGCTGGTCGAAATCGAACAGGCGTGAGGGCGCCGGCGAACGGATCCTAGCGGACAAGCGGCGCGCCGCCATCGCGAGCGTCTGCCGCAGCGGTGCACAGCCAAACGAAGCCGATTGATGTCGCTGCCAACCTCGATCGCGATCTATTTCATCATCTGGTGGGTAGTGCTGTTCGCGGTGCTTCCCTGGGGCGTGCGCAGCCAGCAGGAACAGGGGGCAATTGCGCCCGGCAGCGATCCCGGCGCGCCGGCGAGGCCCGCGCTCAAGCACAAGCTCGCTTGGACGACGATCATCGCGGGTATCGTGTTCGCCCTCTGGTATGTCGTTTACAGCTACCGGCTGATCGCGCTCGACGATGTCGCCGCGCTGCTCGGAATTCCGCTGCGCTGACGGCGCGCCGCCCCCGGCGGACGAGGGCGCAATAAAAAATCGAGCAGGGCCGACAACCCTGCTCCCAAGACGCAAACTCGACTCGACGCTACGCTTACCGCTCGAATTTTATGTTGCCGATCGAGACGGCTGCGGCTTCACGCCGGCTTGTTCCTCCCACGACTTGGACCGCGCGGCCGATGGCGCCGGAATTGACTAGCGTCCCTCGACCTCGCTTACTCGACGCTATCCGATCTCGCTTGGCTTGTCATCAAACTCAAATGCGGCTTGGCGATGTGAAATCGCCGCGCACGCTGTTGCAGCGCGGCAATGGGGGGCCTAGCCGCGGCGCCCAAGGCGAAAAGCTTACCGGAAGGCTTTGATAGCCCTTGTCTTTTTGGCGGCGATCCGGTTTCACTCGGCGGACCCGAAGGAAACGATTCTGCCAATCCTCTCATGCGCCTTTCCCGCTACTTCTTGCCCATTCTGCGCGAGACCCCGAAGGAAGCGGAGGTCGTCTCTCACCGGCTCATGTTGCGCGCGGGCCTCATCCGCCAAGAGGCTGCCGGGATCTACGCTTGGCTGCCGCTCGGCTTTCGCGTGCTCAAGAAGATCGAGCAGATCGTGCGCGAGGAGCAGGACCGCGCGGGTGCCATCGAGCTCTTGATGCCCACGCTGCAGCTTGCCGATCTTTGGCGCGAGAGCGGACGCTACGACGCCTACGGCCCGGAAATGTTGCGCATCAAGGATCGCCATGAGCGCGACATGCTTTACGGGCCCACCAACGAGGAGATGGTCACCGAGATCTTCCGCGCCTACATTCGCTCCTATCGCGAGTTGCCGAAGATCCTCTATCACATCCAGTGGAAATTCCGCGACGAGCAGCGGCCCCGCTTCGGCGTAATGCGCGGCCGCGAGTTCTTGATGAAAGACGCCTATTCCTTCGACCTCGACGAGGCGGCCGCGCGAATTTCCTACAACAAGATGTTCGTTGCCTATCTGCGCACCTTTGCACGCATGGGGCTCAACGCCATCCCCATGGCCGCCGAAACCGGGCCCATCGGCGGAGATCTCTCGCACGAGTTCATCATTCTGGCGGAGACCGGCGAGTCCGGCGTTTTCTGCAACAGCGACGTGCTCCATCTCCCCGTTCCCGGCGAGGATGTCGATTACGCCGCGGACTTGACGCCGCACATCCGTCCGTGGACGAGCCTTTATGCCGCGACCGAGGATGTTCACGACCCGGCGCGCTTCGAGCGCGAAGTTCCGGTGGATAAGCGCTTGCACACCCGCGGCATCGAGGTCGGCCAGATCTTCTACTTCGGGACCAAATATTCCGAACCGATGAAAGCGGTGGTGACCGGGCCCGACGGGGTCGAACGGCCGATCCATGGCGGCTCCTATGGGGTCGGGGTGTCGCGCCTGGTCGCCGCCATCATCGAGGCGTTCCACGACGAGGCCGGCATCAAATGGCCGGACGCGGTGGCGCCGTTCAAAGTCGCGATCCTCAATCTCAAGCAGGGGGGCGCCGACACCGACGCCACCTGCGAGCGGCTCTACCGCGAGCTTACCGGCCAGGGGGTGGAAGTGCTCTACGACGATCTTGATCAGCGCCCGGGAGCGAAATTCGCCACCGCCGACCTGATCGGCATTCCCTGGCAGATCCTGGTCGGACCGAAGGGGCTTGCTGAGGGTAAGGTCGAGGTCAAAAAGCGGGCCGACGGCAGCCGCGAGCTCATGAGCGAGGCCGATGCGAGTAGGCGGCTGGGCGCGATGAAAGCGGGGGCCGCTGGGGTGCATAGTCCGGCCGGAAGGGCCTGAAACGGCCAGAATCGTGTGAAATCGGGGGGCGGGGAAGAGATCGATGGACGAGCCGACCAGCACCCACCCCTTCGCCCCGTTCGAGTTTCTCGGCATCATGCTTGGCGTCGCCACCCTCATCATCGTGATGGCGGTGATGAATGGTTTCCGCAAAGAGCTGCTAGACAAGATCCTGGGCATCAACGGCCACCTCCTGATCCAGCCGCTGGAGCAGCCACTGACCGACTGGGAGGCGGTGACCGAGCGCATCTCCAAGGTGCCCGGCGTCACGCTTGCCGCACCCATCGTGGAGGGCCAGGCGCTCGCCTCCTCGCCCTTTAACGCCTCCGGCGTGCTGGTGCGCGGCGTGCGCGCCGCCGATCTCGTCAGGCTTCCCTCCGTTGCCAACAACATTCGCCAAGGCACGCTTGAAGGCTTCGATGAAGGGCAGGGGGTGGCGATCGGCAGGAGGCTCGCCGATCAATTGTCGCTGCGGGCGGGCGACAGCGTGACGCTGGTTGCTCCGCGCGGAGCGGTGACGCCGATGGGGACGACGCCGCGCATCAAGCCGTATCGGATCGCCGCCGTGTTCGAAGTCGGCATGTCGGAGTACGACACCGCCTTCGTGTTCATGCCGCTCCCCGAGGCGCAAGGTCTATGTCGATAAGCCGGATCAGATCGATTATCAGCGCAGGCTCATCACAAAGGCCGCGGGACGCCCGATCTTTCTGATCGACTGGCGCCAGCGCAACGCCACCTTCTTCAATGCGCTGCAGGTCGAGCGCAACGTGATGTTCCTCATCTTGACCATCATCGTGATCGTGGCCGCCTTCAACATCACCTCCGGGCTGATCATGCTGGTGAAGGACAAGGGGCGCGATATCGGCATTTTGCGCACCATGGGGGTGACTCAAGGCGCGATCATGCGGGTATTCATGATGACCGGCGCCTCGGTCGGCGTGGTCGGCACGGTCGTGGGCTTCCTGCTGGCGCTGTTGGTGTGCCTCAACATCGAATCGATTCGCCGTTTCCTGTCGTGGATGACGAACACCGAATTGTTCTCGCCCGAGCTCTACTTCTTGTCGAAGTTGCCCGCCGACCTCGATGCCGGCGAGACCACGGCGGTGGTGGTGATGGCGCTGTCGCTGTCGCTGTTGGCGACGCTCTACCCGGCCTGGCGCGCCGCGCGCCTCGATCCGGTCGAAGCGCTGCGCTATGAGTGAGACGATGATCAGCGCCGAGAGGCGGCCGGCGACTGCGGTCGAGCCCGACACGCAAGCGCTGCCGATTCTGTTCCTGCACGGGATCGATCGGCATTATCGCCAAGGCGACGTCACACTCGAAATCCTCAGAGGTGCCGAGCTCGCCATCTGGCCCGGCCAATCCGTTGCGCTGGTGGCGCCGTCCGGCGCCGGCAAGTCGACGCTTCTGCACGTCGCTGGTCTGCTCGAGCAACCCGACGCCGGCGAAGTCTATATCGATCAGATCGCGACATCCGTCCTCTCGGACGCGGAGCGCACGCGCATCCGCCGCATCGAGATCGGCTTCGTCTATCAGTTTCACCACTTGTTGATGGAATTTTCCGCCATCGAGAACGTGATCATCCCGCAGATGATCCGCGGTCTCTCGCGTCAGGAAGCGACGCAACGCGCGACCGATCTTCTCGGCTATCTCGGGCTCAAGGACCGCCTCAGCCACCGGCCGGCGCAACTCTCGGGCGGCGAGCAGCAGCGGGTCGCGATCGCGCGCGCGGTGGCCAACGCGCCACGCCTCCTGCTCGCCGACGAGCCGACCGGAAATCTCGACCCGCGCACCTCCGAGCACGTCTTCTCCGCGCTCACCCAGCTGGTGCAAGCCTCGGGTCTGGCGGTCGTCGTCGCCACCCACAACATGGACATCGCGGCGCGCATGGACCGGCGCGTCACGCTCAAGGACGGGCTGGTGGTGGAACTGGATTGACGCAAGCTCCAAAGCGCGGGGCAGCCCGCTGAAATGAGCTTGGTCACGCGACTACGGGAGCTTGTCGTATTCGCGTCGGAAAGCCTCGTCCAAGATCTT
>VAZL01000617.1 GCA_005883445.1 Alphaproteobacteria bacterium
GATGCGTTTCTCCTCTATACCAACAATACGCGCGCGGCCGGCGTGTCTTGGCTCACCGGCTTCGTGCCGTATTGGTCGGAGGCGCTGCTGGTCGTGCCGCGCGATCGAGAGCCGGTGCTGGTGGCGGCGCTGAGCTACCGGGTCAAAAGCTGGATCGAGCGCACGAGCCGCCTCGCCGAAGTGATCCACGGTCCGCGCATCGGGTTTGAGGCTGCGAGCATGATCGCGGCGCGGAAAGCCGACGCCGCGGTTGGGATCCCCGATTTCGACGGCCTCGCCGCCGGGATCGTCGAGGATTTGCGCCGCGGCGGGCCGCGTCTGAGCTTGAGCGACGCCACGGCGCTGTTTGCGCCGCTGCGCGCCGAGGCCGATCCGGCGGAGGTCGCGTTGGCGATGCGGGCGGCGGCGATCGCGCGACACGCCCTGGCGCAAACGCCCGGGCGAGGCGCAAGCTTGGGCGAGAGCATTGCGGCGATCGAAGCGCAAGCGCGCACCGACGGCGCGGAGGAAGTCTATGTCGCCGCCGCGCCCGACCTTGACCGCGACCGCCGCCTCCGGCGCATCGAGGGCGAGGCCGCGTTGGGCGAAAGCTTCGCGCTCCGCGCCACCGTCGCCTACAAGGGTACGTGGATTCGCCTCACGCGCACGTTCCCGCGCGATGGCGCCGTGCACCCGCAGGAGGCGGCGGTGGCGCGATTGGCTGCCGCGGTCGCGAAGCTTCCAAGCTCAGACGGTTTTGCCGGATTTTCGTCCTGGTTGGTCGAGGGCTGCCGGATCGCGCAGCCGCTCGAGCCGCTGATGGGCTCGCGCGTGGCCACCGCGCATCCGCTCGCGCCGAGCGCGCTGGTCTCGGTACAGGCGGATTTCGAGATCGAGGGCAGGCCGCTCCTCCTCGGCGCGCCCGCCCTAGTGGGCAGGCGCGGCGAGGCCGCAAGCCTCCTGGTGCCGCCGTTTTAGACCGTTTTCGGTGTACCCGGCGTGCTGGTGTCGGCCGTGCGGGCATGCAAGGCCATCGCGATCATCGCGGAGCCCCCGAACAGCATGTTGATGCCGACTAACAGTCCGAGCGCCCACTCGGCCGTGCCGGGCAGCCCGCCCCAGATGATGGCGGCCAGAATGAGATCGATGATGCCGCTCACCAGCATCCAGCCCCATCGTCCCGACAGCTCCTTCTTGTGCTCGAAGGCGTACATGATCGAAAGGACGCCTTCGATAATGAAGAACACGATCAGCAGCAACGTGAGCGAGACGGCGCCCCGCACGGGCCATCCCAACAAGACGATACCGGCGGCAATGGCGAGCACCGCGGACAGGAGCGACCACCAGAATCCCGGCGCATGGCGCGCCCAGAACGTCGTCACCAAGCCCACGATTCCGCTGATGAGGAAAAGCCAACCCAAGAAAATGGTGACGGCGATGGTGGCAAGCGGCGGGATTATGATCGCCAACAGGCCCAACACGACGAGAATGATTCCCTCGATCAAGAACAAAACCCAGTGCTCGTGAATCGATTGTGCCAGCGCGCGCTGCAACTGGTTGGCGTCGCCCGAGTCCATTGACATGTCAGACCTCCCTCGCCGGCGTTGCGCCTACGCCGGAAATTCCAACACGAACGCGCAGCATGAATATACCTGTGGGGCCGCACGTGCGCCAACTCGCAAATGACGTTTGGACGACTGGCATCCCGGGGGCTCTGGTGAGCCGCGCGAGCAAGGAGGATGGGGGTCGAAAGGCGCTGAAAACTATGGGCCAAGGGGCCGAAAATTAAGCTCCAAGGGTTTTTGTTATCTAAATCCCGCCTAAACGCGTCCGCTTCTCAAGTTGGCGGTGGGAAGACCCCTAAACCGCTGCTGAATACACGAAGCCCGCGACGAGGGCCGCGGGCGGTGTGGGATCGATGGCAATAAGCTTCTCAAGCTCAGGCCGATTGGTGATGCGCAAATGCGCGTGCCTCACCAGTTCTGGAGCCAATAAGCGACATCATAAACCAGCGCGCCAACGACACAAACTGCAAGCCCGGTCCAGAGGATGCCGAGCAGCAGTACCGTATTCGCGCGTTCTACAAATTCCTTGTCGACCAGATGGGCCATGACGTTGCCCTCTTCGAGTCGCCCCCCGTTCCCGGCCCAAAATGTAAGCCTGGCCCGCCACTTCGGCTAAGCCCCCCGCCGCACACCAGGGTTGCAACTCGCGCGTGGCTCACCCGCTCGTTTATGCGCGCTTTATGCGGTCACCGCGACCGCAGCCGCGCAACAGCGGGCCGCCCCTGACGCCTTCCAGGGAAGCGTCCGCGCTTCTCTTTTGCGGCCACTCGCGCGAGGCTGTTGCCGTGTCCGTGACAGTCGCTTTCGCCGTTGCTAGGACATCTCGTTCGGCTACGGAGCGGGGAAACGCAATCATGCTGTCAACGCTGAAATGTCCGGTGATCGCGCTGGAGGAACATTACTGGGATAAGGAACTGGCGGCGCTCTTCGTCGGCGCCGAAGGCGTACGCGATCCGGAAATGCTCAAGCGCCTCTACGACCTCGGCGAAGTGCGCCTCAAGGAAATGGACGAGGCGGGGATCGACGTGCAGATCCTGTCCCACGGCGCGCCCTCGGCGCAGAAGCTCTCCGGCGCCGAAGCGATCGATGTCACGCGCCGCGTCAATGACCGCCTCCACGCCGTCGTCGCCG
>VAZL01000618.1 GCA_005883445.1 Alphaproteobacteria bacterium
GCCGCTCTTTGATGACGGTGCGTAGCGCACCGAGCGCGCTGTGGAAGTCCATCGGCGCCGAATTCTTCATCAACCGCGGCGCCATCTTGGCGATGTTTTCGTCCTTTTTCGCTTTGACGGCGCCGACCCAATCCGCCGGCGGGGCCGGCCACTTGCTGTCCATGCCCTCGAGGAGAGCCGACACGCAGGAGCCGATATCGCCGACCAACGGCGCGGCGATCTCGACATTGCTGTCCATCTCCTTGGGCTCGATGTCGATCTGGATGAACTTCTTGGATCCTGGCTCACCCCAGGTCTTGCCCTTGCCGTGCGAGAGAAGCCAGTTGAGGCGGGCGCCGATCAGCATCACGACATCGGAGTCCTTCAGCACCGTCGAGCGCGCCGCACCCGCGCACTGCGGATGGGTGTCGGGCAAGAGACCCTTGGCCATGCTCATCGGCAGGAAAGGAATGCCGCTCTTTTCGATCAGCGCGCGCATCGCGTCGTCGGCCTGCGCGTATGCCGCGCCTTTGCCGAGGATGATCAGCGGCCGCTTGGCACTCTTGAGGATATCGAGCGCACGCTTGACGGCGGCGGGAGCGGGAATCTGGGCGGGCGCCGGGTCGATGACCTTGACCAGCGAGCTAGCGCCGGCCTCCGCGTCCATGACCTGCGAGAAAAGTTTGGCCGGCAGATCGAGATAGACGCCGCCTGGACGGCCGGACACAGCCGCGCGGATCGCGCGCGCCACGCCGATGCCGATGTCGGCGGCATGCAGCACGCGGAAGGCGGCCTTGCAGAGGGGCTTGGCGATAGCGAGTTGGTCCATCTCTTCGTAGTCGCCCTGCTGCAGGTCGACGATCTCGC
>VAZL01000619.1 GCA_005883445.1 Alphaproteobacteria bacterium
GTTTTCGATCATTGATCCCCATCCCAGGATGAACGTGACGCTGACGCGCCGGGAGGCGCAGGACCTCGCCGCCTTCATCAACACGCTCGCAAAGTAGTCGACGTGCCATCCTGTCTTTGAGGCGGCTTATCTCGCGCCCAGGGTAAACAGCACCATAGAGACTGCCAACGACCAATCCAGGCGAGCTCACTGGTTCGGCTTCGGGCGCTTCGGCGGAGGAGCGAGCGTAATGGTGGTTTTGCAGTTGAGACACGAAAACGTGTCGAACTGCGCGCTCTGCTCGTCCGACTTGCTGCTCAGCATTGCAATGCCGCAAAGCGGGCAATGCCGAAGCGGCGGCCGCGGGTGAGCCGTCATTGAGGCCACAGCCAAAGCCAGGCGCTACCTGGTCAGCTCGCGCGTGCGCAGGTCCGCCCAATACAAAGTGGCGGCAAAAATGCCGAAGGCGGCGGCCATGAGGACGACGACGATCGTATCCACGGGCATGGATGACTCCCTTCGCTCTGGAGCCATGATGCTCGGCGCGGCTGTGAGAGGCTTTGATCTTGATCAAATCCGCGCTCATCCCGCCCCTGCGGCGGGAAAGGCAGATCACCTCAAGTTCGCTGCAGTGCACGCGTTGACAGCGGCCCCGGCGGGCCTACATTACCAGGTGTTCCGAGGGGAGCTCCGGTCAAGGAGCTGAGAGACCCGCCAGTCGATACCGCGGGAACCCTTTGAACCTGATCCGGGTCATGCCGGCGAAGGGACAGGACATGGCAACAGTAGCCTCCCCGCGCATCTCGCTCTTTCTCGCCAGGCTCCTCGGCCCGCTCTTCCTTGCCATCGCCATCGGCGTCCTCGTGAACGGCGCCATCTTCCGCGCGATCGCCGAGGAGGGCCTACGCAGCCACGCGCTGATCTATCTCACTGGCCTTTTCGCCATGACCGCGGGCGTCGCCATCCTACTCAATCACAATGTGTGGGTCGGCGATTGGCGCGTGCTCATCACCATCTTCGGCTGGCTCGCCGCGATCGGCGGCGCGCAGCGCATCATCTGGCCGCAAGGGACAGAGGCAGCCATCCGCTGGTTTCTGGTCAACCCGAGGAGCCTCGTCGTCGCCGGCATCATCTGGCTGGTGATCGGCGCAGTGCTCTGCTTTTTCGGCTACTTCCGCGAACCCGTAACGGGAGCAACACGATGAACATCCACGATCCCAACATCGCGACGCCCAAGGTCACGACCGGACCGCTGCCGGCCTCGCGCAAGGTCTATGCGCGGCCCGACGCGGCGCCCGAGGTGCGCGTGCCCGTGCGCGAGATCGTGCTCACCGAGGCTGCCGCCGAGCCGCCGATTCCGGTTTACGACACCACCGGCCCCTATAGCGATCCCGACGTGACGATCGACGTCGAGCAGGGACTCGCGCGCACGCGCACCGCATGGGTGCGCGAGCGCGGCGCGGTCGAGGAGTACGACGGGCGTGCGATCCAGCCGGTGGACAACGGCAATGTCAGCGGCAAGCACCTCGCGCGTAATTTCCCGACCGTACATCGTCCGCTGCGGGCAGCGAACGGCAAACCCGTGACGCAACTTGAGTTTGCGCGCGCCGGCGTCATCACCAAGGAGATGGTC
>VAZL01000646.1 GCA_005883445.1 Alphaproteobacteria bacterium
CATGGACGGTCGGCGAGCGCTATTGGATGAGGCGGAGAGATCGACCGCTCCACCACGGGATCTTGACGGGTTTATCGATGAGCCCCGATGCGAGCACGATGGGCAGGTGAGCGCGCCGGTGGAAACGCACGGTGATTTCGTTTTCGGTGATTGCGACGTCCGCGGGCATGTCGATGAGGTCGCGGAAGATTTGGCGCGCCTGGGCGTCATTATATCCACGCATGCGGCGAGCCATGAGCCGATAGAGGCCTGAGGCGAGGACGAGAAGTGCCATGTCGAAGTCGACCTTGAAGCCGACCGATGAAGACAGCGCGTCGATGTGGAAGAAACGCACGGCATCGGCGAGCGCATTCTCTATGAGCATGCGCTTGGCGTAGCGGCTGATCAGGTTCTTGGCTGTGGAGTTGGCGTCATTGGTGAGCAGGATGGTGGGCTCGTCGTGGCCGAGGTCTGTGATGAAGAATTGGCGGAAGGTGCGTTGGCTCAGACGAACCTTCTGTTCGTAGACCTGCGGGTTGCGATACTTGCGAGGTAATTCGAGCGCAATGGTGCGCCAGGCCGATGGCGGCAGAGTGGCGGCTTCGGCAAGCAGGCTAGGCGAGCGCCGGCGCAGGGTGAGGAAGATGATGCCGGCGGCATCCAGCCGATCGAGCCCATGATAGGTGGTGAGCTTGGAGTCGAAAACGAGGTGTTGCGGCGCTTTGCCGTACTGGCGCTTCCAGAAGTCGATGAAGCGGAAAATCTCGTCGGCCTCCTCACCCTTGCGAATATCGGCGTTGGAATAGCAGAAGACTTGGGCATCGGCGTCCTGGGCCAGGAAGGTGAGGATGCTGGGTTGGCGGCGACTTCGCTTGGATAGATAGTGGGATTCGACGATCGGATGCTCGCCGAAGTAAGGCACGGAGTGGAAGTCGAGATTGAGCGACTGGCCAGCGAAGAGCTTTTCTCCGGAGAGTTGCGCGTGCCAGAGGGCGAGCAGGCGCGAGACCTTCTGCGGGGTGATCCGTGAAGAGTATTCCGACAGGAAGCTCTTCTTGGGCATGGCGTTGAGGCCGCAGAACAGCGCCAATCCCTCATCGGCGACGAGCGCCATGATGTGGCTCTTGCGTTCGATCGCCCACAGCTTGAGCGCCAGCGAGGCGCGCAGCGCATGTGTGGCTGGGATCATGCGCGAGCCGGGCAACTTGGCGCGCTGCGCCAGCGCATCGCCGTCGAGACGGACCAGATCGGGAATGAACAGGAACAGCCCGCCGGTGCGGGTGGTGAACTCGTGCGGACTGAGGACGAAGTCATTGACATTTGCGACGGCCTCAGTGTTGGGCCCGATCCGACCGGGACGCTCCTCATCGAGTCGACGCGGCAAGGACGCAAAGCCTTCCGCGGCCAGAACCTCGCGTACGGCGGTCGCGCTCAGTGGCATCCCCTGCTCCTTGAGCGCCTGGCTGATCTCGTAGACCGAGTAGTTGCGCTTGCGCAGCGTGACGATCTGGTCATGGGCGCGGCTCTTCTTGGGCTGCTCGTGCCGGCCCGGTCGTGCGGTGGCGAAGAACTCCGGCAAATCGCCGCGGCGAAAGTCGTGACACAGCACGCGGAAGGCGCCCGGCGAGTAGCCGAACCGACGTGCGACCTCAGCCGAGGGGAGCCCCTCCACGTAGAAAGCGCGCAAAGCCTCGTATTGGCGCTGGCGCGCGGTCGCGGGCTTGGCGAAGAAACGACGGCAATTTGTTAGGCTATATGGTGCGCTGATAGGCACCTATGCACGGTCTCACATACCATATCTGGTGTCAAGCGGAATTCGCTCCGCAAACCCTGCGCATGCAAGGAAGCCCGCATGTAACGCGGGCTTGTTTGCTATCGCCCAAAGTGGCAGGGTTGGCTTGACGTTGCGGCAACCAACCAGGTGACAACGCGCAAGCTAGCTATCAGCGCACCATAAGGGATAACGCCAGGCGGCAAATTCCTGAGTCAAATGAATCACTAAGCGAATTCCATGTTAGCGGGATTCGCTTCCGTGGAAATCCAGGCTAGTGAGGAAATCTCGTTACCGTTGCATGAGGCAAACCAACGTTCGCGCGACAAG
>VAZL01000647.1 GCA_005883445.1 Alphaproteobacteria bacterium
TCAGGGCGACGCGGTCCGGCATACGGCCACTACCATACGAGACCCTGCGGGGCATTAGGACTTACCCCCAGCTCAAAGCAGCTGGAGTTCGCAAGGTCCGACCTGAGCGCACACAATGCGCCGGGCGGGCCTTTTCATTTGTGCGCTCGCTCGGCCATCCGAACAACGGGATGACCGATGTCCAAAAACACCACCAAGCGACCGGCCGCGCAGGTTGCCGCCAGCAAGAAGGCGGCGGCGATCAAAGCTGCCGCTAAGCAGCCACAGCGGCTTTGGCTGCAGACTCTCGCGCGCCAGCTGCCGCCACTGACCGACGAATCGTTGCCGTCCGCCCCGGAGCGCATGTGCGCGGCTCATCAATCGCAGGGTCCGCCGCGGCTGCTCGACAAGGCCCAGGTCTGCGCCATCGCCAACGTGTCGTTCCCGACAGTGTGGGCATGGATGCGGGCCGGGCAATTTCCGCGCAGCCGCGTCGTCGGCGGCAAGAGCATGTGGTTGTCGACCGAGATCGAGCGCTGGCTGGCCGCGCTTCCTGTGCGCCCGCTCAAAGGCGACGCGCCGCTGGAGGTCGCGTGAGTGTGGCGTCGCACAGCGCGGAGCCCCGCGACTGCTGAGACAGTACGCGAGGCCCCTGGGTCGTTTCTGGCTGGCGAGCTGAAACGGCGCGGAGGTTACTCAAGACACTACGCAACGCAAGCAGTTTATTCCGGCAGGCGTCTGCTCGGCTTCTTGCGCCACCGCAGCAACGAGGTAGAGGCCTTCGACGCCGCTGGCCGCTCGCTCGGCATTTTCTCAGATCAGAAGGCTGCGCTCGATGCCATCAGCGCGAGGGCGGGGTCATGACCGCCCCTGCAAAGCGCGAGCGCCGGCCGCGTCTTGAAACCTTCCACACGTCGCGCGATTTTCAGCAGGCTAAAAAGTCGCAGACGAGGCCTCAGTTTTTACAAATTGTGGCAAAGCCCGACCGGGCTGCTCGCAGGGAATCCAAGGCAAAGTCGGAGCGGAAGTTGACCCGCGTGGCCTTTAGGGTCTCGCGGCTCATGGAATTCTGCACCAAACGGGAGCTGCAGAATCAGACCGGACACGGCATCTATGAGTGGCCGCTGGTCGTGCTCAAGGAGCTGATGGACAATGCGCTCGACGCTTGCGAAGAGGCTGAGATTGCGCCGGTGATCTCGATCGCCGTCAAACCGGGGTCGATCACGATCCGGGACAACGGCGGCGGGATCGAAGCCGAAACCATCAAGTCGATCCTCGACTACAGCATCAGGGTCTCCAGCCGCGAAGCCTACGTGTCGCCCACCCGCGGCGCGCAGGGGAACGCGCTCAAGACCATTCTCGCCATGGGCTACGTGCTCGATCGCGAGCGCGAGGACGCAGACGGCATCAACAACGAGGCGGTGGGGGTGACATTCATCGAGACCCGTGGCGTCAAGCATCGCATCCAGTTCCGGGCCGATCATGTCACTAACCAGCCGAAGATCACGCATACCATTACGCCATCCCGGATCAATGCGGGGACCAAGATCACGATCAAGTGGCCGGTCGAGCTGGAGTGGATAGAACAGCAATTCAAACAGCTCGCGGAGTCATACGTGTGGTTCAATCCGCATCTGACGTTGCGTGGGACTTGGCATGGCCAGCAGTTCGTCAAGGTCGCAGCAACCAATCCGAATTGGAAAAAATGGCGACCACGCGATCCGACCAGCGCACATTGGTACGACCAGACACGGCTGCAGCGCTATCTCAGCGCCCACGTTGCCAGGGACCGCGACCTCGGGCGCAATCGTACGGTGCGCGAATTCATTGCTGAATTCCGCGGGCTCTCCGGGACCGCCGTACAACGCAAAGTGCTCGAAGACGTTGGCTGTTCGCACCAGTCGTTAGCTCAATTCTTCGGCGTCGAGCGGGTCAATCGCACTGGCATCGCCAAGCTGCTGGCATCGATGTGCAAGCACACCAAGCCGGTTGCCCCGAAGCATCTCGGCATCATCGGCGCTGAGCATCTCAAGCACCGTTTCTTGGCGGCAGGCGGCAACGCCGAGACATTCAAATATGAAAAGCGCATGGGTGTGACCAGCGAAGGCATCCCGTACGTCATCGAGTTCGCATTCGGCCTGCACCAATCCGGACTGACGCAAGGCGCAGCCGCATCCCGCAAATTCATCACCGGCGCCAACTGGAGCGTCGGCATCAACAATCCGTTCCGCGCTTTCGGATCGACTGGGGAAGGGTTGGAAAACACTTTGGCGAAGGTGCGGGCCAACGCCGGTCAGCCCGTGATCTGTGCCCTGCATCTGGCGTCGGCCTACGTCCAATACGCGGACCGCGGCAAAAGCTCGATCATCCTTACCGATGATGCGGATCAACTCGATGACTAAAAAACTCTCGCGCCCGCGCAACATCGCTAACGACATGATCGATGCCGTCGAAGCCGCGACCAGCAAATGGACGCGGCAGAAGAAATCCGAGGAACGGCATCCCGGCATGATCCGCTATCGAGTCTCGCGGATGACCAGGGAGCCGCGGACTACGCAGAAAGAGGCCGCATGGCAAATCATGGAGGAGGCCTACATGGCGGCGAGCGGCAACGGCACTCTGCCAGCCCTCGCGCGCCAG
>VAZL01000648.1 GCA_005883445.1 Alphaproteobacteria bacterium
ATGCGCGGCGGAATGAACTCCTTCTTCGGGTTGTAGCCGGTGCCGCACATGATCAGCGCCGCGGTCCGCTGCGAGCAGTGGTTGTGCATCCAGATCAGCATCGACGAGCCGATGGAGCACCCGACCAAGATGGCGCGCTCGCCGGGATAGGCATCGTCGATCGCCTCCCAGCAGGCCTGTGCGATGTCCTGCATGGTGAGCCCAGCGCGTGCCTTCGGCGACCTCCCGTAGCCCGGCAGATCGATGGCGACGCAGCGATACCAGGTGGACATCTGTGCCATCTGGAAGATCCAGCACGACTGGTCCATCGGGTTTGGATGCACGAACGCCATAACCGGGCCGCTCTTGCCCATCGTCTCGTAATAAAGCGGTAGGTCGATGTGCTCGGCCATGCCTTGCCTACTTGGGATTGGGTCGTCGGCTCGGCGCCGCCTGCGTTAGCGCAGCGGCTTAAATGTAATCGTACCGGAATTCGCCGTTGCGGCGCAGGGCCCGAAGCGGCCCGGAGCAATCGATCGCGGCTCCCAGTTTCCGACTCAGCCGGCCAACCTTGCCGTCCAATGTCCGCATTGCGCCGCGCGCTGCGCGACGCACGTGATGGTCATCGGTTCATTGGTGGCGGCTTCATCGCCAGGGCCAATAGGCCCACAGAACTACCCCAGCTATTCCGAGAGCCGCCGCCAGCATTGCGATCAGAGTTAAGGACATCGGGCAATTGTTACCGCCGGAGTTGGGCGGCCAGACGGCCGATTTCCCGCCGCGAGACCCAAACATCGGCCGCCGTCACTTGCTCCTTAACTTGAGCCGAGTTGCCAGTGGGGGCCTGAAACATTACTTGCCAAGTAGATCGTCGGTTCGATCCCGCAATCTTTTGATCAAGGCATCGGCACCGCCTGCCGCAACGACCGAGGCGAATTCGTCGCGCCGCATGGCGAGATCGCTGATAGTCCCGTTGAGATAGATGTCGACCACCCGCTCGCCGCGGACCAGGTAATTTATATTGACGGTGCGACCGCCCGGCTGCAGCAGCTTCGTTTTGACGATCTCGCCGCCGCCACGCGATTCTGGTGTCGTCTGCGGATCGACGACGAAGCTTTCGCCGGAATAATCCTTTATCTGGCTTGCATATTGGGCAACGATGAACCGGGCGAAGGCGTCCCGGAGCGTCGCCTGCTGTTCTGCAGAGAAGCTTTTCCAGGCCGGACCCACGGCCAGACGCGTCATCGTCGGGATATCGAACACCGCGGCAAAGACCGGCGAAAAGCGTTTATCGCGCTCGCGCACGCTGAGTCGCGCGGCCTGCTGGATCGTCGGCATCAGTTGCTGATAGTAGGTTTGGATTTTCGCGACGGCGGCGCTCGGCGTCTGGGCTCGCAATGGGAGGAGGCCCAACACCATCAAGGCCACTGCCATTAACCAGGCCATCACGGAACTCAGGCCGAACTCGAAATTCTTCGGTGTAGATGTTTCCGCTCGTGCGGTGAGGTTTTCGCCGTGACCAGCCGTATTCAACATTTTTATTGCCGCAATCGGCCGCAGATCGTTGTGCAAAAGCGGATTTAGAGATCGGGCGGGATTACGGCAACGTGATGGCGGGTGGGAACAAAAGTTGGCCTTCATCTTGGGGTCATGCTTGCAAGTGGCAGGGGGCCCGCGCAGCGTCAAATGAAAGAGTTGCAAGGCGTTTTCCATCGCGTCGTGAGCCGCGTATCGGCCGTCACTTTGCCTGCGCCGGCAGATGGCGCCGGCAGAATTCCGATACGAGCGCGCAATGTAACCGTAGCCGTGATCACGCGCCTCGTGCGGCTGTCGAGTCGCTATGCGTGGCCGACGATCCTGACCTTCCTGCTGCTGGCAGTCGTCTCGGCGACCTATTTCACGCGCCATTTCGCCATCATCACGGACAGCAAAGAGCTCCTGTCCAGCTCGCTGCCATGGCGCCAACAGGAGAGGATGCTGCATGATGCCTTTCCGCAACGGATCGATCAGATCATCGCGGTCATCGATGCGAGCACACCGGAGGCCGCCGATGACGCCGCCGAGGCGCTGGTTCATGGGCTTGCGTCTCGGCCGGACGCGATCCGCAGCGTCAGTCGACCCGATGGCGGCGAGTTCTTCGAACGGGATGGCATCCTCTTGCTCGGTCTGGACGAGGTGCAGCACAGCACCGCAG
>VAZL01000649.1 GCA_005883445.1 Alphaproteobacteria bacterium
GATCCTGCACCGGGCTACGTCGCCGCTCTCGCCAGTGCGCATCCGATGCGCTGCCTGACATTGCACAATTGGAGCCGTGTCGGCGCTGATTGATACCGCTGCTGCTCACGCGGCTGCGAACCGTGGACATATATCAGGAATTGTGCAATGTTTGGAACGCAATCGTTTGAAGCGAGACCGTCGGGGCGGGAACGTCGCTGGCGCTGTTGTGTGAATGGGAGTGTCTCATGTTTTTCGACGACGCGCAGCATCATCCGTCAGAGGCTGACACTCCCGAATCCGGCATCCGCTTTGCCATGATGCTTGCCGAGCTTTGGCATGACTGGTTCGAGGCAATGTCGGAGGTGGCCTACCAGACGCACAGAGCCTGTGAATTTTTTGTCCAACATGGAGGGTCTCCGAACGGGCAACATGGACGTTTCGATTTTCGTGAACCTTTTGATTTTCGTAGTTCCCGCAGTCCATATGAAGGGCCGAACGGCTCCATCGACATAGACAAACTCAAAGAGTGCCTACAATCGTTGGATTCGATCCAGGCGGCGCGGGTCATGCACGCCGTTCAGACGATGCAAGCCATGGAGGCTATGCTGAAAAGGCGAAGATCGCGCGCAAACCAGGCGGAGGAGACTGCTTGGTAGAGGCTTGAATGGCAACGCAGAGCGGCAGGGGCGGGCGGTCATGAGCCGTCATTGGTTGACTCGGCGATTGCAATCTTTGGGGGACCGACCGGCGCTGATTTGGAACAACGAGAGTTGGTCGTTTCGCCAGCTCTGTGACGGCCGTGATGCTTGGCTTCGCCAATTGGCGCAGCACGGGGTCAAACCGGGAGACACGCTGGCAATCTGTGGCGACTATTCGCCGAAGCTGTGCGCTTTGCTTCTGGCTGCCTTGGTGAACCGCAACATCATCGTCCCGTTGGCGTCCGCGACTGCGCCGCGCTGGAATCGGCTGATGGAGCTGGCGCAGGTGCAATTCGCCGTTCGATTCGAGGGTGACGATTCATGGCACGTTACCGGCTTCGAGCGGGCGGTGAGCCATCCGCTGTTGCGGGGACTCAAGGAACGCGATGCACCCGGTCTGGTTCTGTTCAGCTCGGGCTCGACCGGCGAGAGCAAGGCTTCGGTCCTCGATTTTGATCGGCTATTGGCGAAGTTCGAGGTACCGCGGCCGGCCTATCGCATGCTGGTCTTTTTGCTGCTCGACCATATCGGCGGCATCAACACGCTGTTGTATGGACTCTGTCACGGCGGGACCATTGTCACGACACGTGAGCGCACTCCAGACGCCGTGTGCGCCGCGATCGAAGCGCGCCGAATCGAGTTGCTGCCCACGACGCCAACGTTCCTGCGGATCTTGCTGATCGCCGACGCCATCAGACGTTACGATCTTTCCTCCCTCAAGATCGTCACCTACGGAACGGAGCCGATGCCCCCCAGCACGCTTGCGGTCGTGCGCGAAGCTTTGCCGTGGGTGCGGTTCAAGCAGACCTACGGGCTTTCGGAACTCGGCATCCTGCCGACCCAATCACGCGACTCCGGCTCGGTCTGGCTCAAACTCGGTAATGCCGGATTTGAGCACAAGATCGTCGACGGCGTGCTCTGGATCAGGTCGCCGAGCGCGATGCTCGGCTATTTGAACGCTCCGTCACCGTTCGATGCGGACGGCTGGTTTAACACCCAGGACCTCGTCGAAAGAGAGGGCGAGTACATTCGCATTCTCGGCCGCAAATCGGAGCTGATAAACGTGGGCGGCGAGAAAGTGCACCCGACCGAAATCGAGAACGTTCTGCTGCAAGTCGACAACGTCAAAGACGTCACGGTGCGCGGCCAGCCGAATCCGGTCACCGGCGAGGTCGTTGCTGCCAAAATCACTCCGCTCGGGCCGGAGGATCCCGACACGCTCAAACGGCGCGTGCGTCAATTCTGTCACGCGCGACTCGAGCGCTACAAAATACCCGCCGTCATCGACGTGGTCTTGGAGGATCATTACGGTGCGCGTTTCAAGAAATCGCGCGATCCAACATCGATTCGGCGCGCCGCCGGTACCGACGCCGGATCGTAAGTTGAGCGCAAGGACACGACGACCATGCCACAGGCCAGAAAGGTCGCGCTGGTTAGCGGGGGGAGTCGCGGCTTGGGAGCCCAACTAGTGTCGGGGTTTCTCGACCGGCACTATCGGGTGGCGACGCTAAGCCGAACGAAAACGACTTTCATCACCAAAATGTTGCGCGCCCGCAAGGGCCAGCATTTCCATTGGGGCGCCGTGGACGGCCGCGATCACGAGGCGTTGCGCGCCTTCGTGAAGGACGTGGGCGATCGGTTGGGCCGCATCGACGTGCTCGTCAACAATGCCGGAATTGCAATGGAAGGCATTCTACCAACGATGCGCACGCGCGATATTGTCGAGGCCGTCGAAGTGAACCTCACCGCAGCTCTCGTGCTCGCGCAGGCGTGTTCGCGGTTCATGCTACGGCAGGGCTCCGGGTGCATCGTCAACATATCCTCGGTGCATGCCATCCGCGGCCATTCGGGAGTCGCCGTCTATAGCGCGACCAAAGCGGCGCTCGTCAGTGATATGGCGGAGGAGCAGAAGCGGCGCATCGCTCGGCGCACGCCGCTGGGTCGGCTGGCGCGCATAGATGAGGTCGCGAACGCCGTTCACTTCCTGACCTCCGACCAGGCGTCCTTCATCACCGGACAGACCCTTGTGGTGGACGGAGGCATCACATGCTGACTGCGCCGACGCTCGCGCAAATCGAATCCATCGTGCACGGCAGAATCCGCGCGGTCCTGGCAGAGCGCGTCGGGGAAGTCGCTCGCCTGTCGGGTACCGACAAGCTCAGCGCAACGCTCGGCCTCAGCTCGCTCGACTTGGCGTTCGTCGTGGCCGAATTGGAAGCCGAGCTTGGTGTCGATCCATTTGCCAAGCTCGTTTCGATCACAAGCGTTCGATCGGTCGGGGACCTCGTGCGGGCCTATCAGCAGGCGCTTTTTCCCGAGCTCCAGCGCGGCGGAGACGAGCATGCGGTCGCAGCAGCGGTTAAACGAGCTCAGACCAGACGAACGCGGAGAAAGCGCAGATGACGGGCGCCAATAACTCCGCCGGTGTCGCGATTGTCGGTATCGCCTGCCGTTTTCCCGGCGCGGCCGATCATTCCGCCTTTTGGCGAAACCTTTGTGAAGGTGTGGAATCCATCAGCGAGCTGAGCGACCAGGATCTCCTGTCCGCGGGAGTACCCAGCGAGCTGTTGCGCAATCCGTCCTATGTCAAGGCTGCCTCATTGCTGCCGGACATCGACCAGTTCGATGCTGCCTTCTTCGAATATTCGCCCGAGGAGGCGCGGCTCATGGATCCGCAGCAGCGGCTGCTTCTGGAAGTGGCGTGGGAAACCTTCGAGGACGCCGGCGAAGCGGCCGGACGCTCGGCCAAGCCGATCGGCGTTTTCACGGGAGTGGGCGGAGTAGTCAGCAGCTACCTTGTCGATCGCCTGCCCTTCAGCGCGGAGCTGCCAGGCACCACAGGCAACCTCACGCACCTCGGCAACGACAAGGATTTTCCGAGCACGCGAATCTCCTACAAACTCAACCTTACCGGACCAAGCATCAACGTGCAGACCGCCTGTTCGACGTCGCTGGTTGCCGTGCATCTCGCCTGCCATGCGATTCTCGCAGGCGAATGCGATATGGCGCTGGCGGGAGCCGCGGCCGTGCGCGTGCCCCAGCACGTCGGCTACAGGACCGTGAAAGGCGGCATCCTGTCGCCCGACGGCCATTGCCGTGCTTTCGCGGTGCGGTCCTGCTCAAGGAGCTTGCCGCGGCCGTCGCCGATGGCAATCACATCTACGCGGTCATCAGAGGATCGGCGATCAACAACGATGGCGCCGACAAGGTGAGCTACACGGCCTCCAGCGTCGCGGGTCAGGCACGCGCGATGATCGAGGCGTTGCTCATCGCCGATGCGTCGCCGGACGACATTGCTTACGTCGAATGCCATGGAACGGGCACGTTGATCGGCGATCCGCTGGAGATCGACGCGTTGACCCGCGCGTTCCGCACCAGCACGCAGCGGAGCGGCTTCTGCGCCATCGGCTCGGTGAAGACCAACATTGGACACCTGGAGCAGACGGCGGGGCTTGCCGGCCTGATCAAGACTGCGTTGGCATTGAAGCGCGGCAAAATCCCGCCCAGTCTCAACTTCCAGAGGCCGAATCCAAAGATCGATTTCGCCGCCAGTCCGTTCTTCGTCAATACGCAATGCCGCGACTGGCCTGCCGGCGATCGTCCGCGGCTCGCCGCGGTCAATTCGCTCGGCCTCGGCGGTACGAACGCTTTCGTCGTGCTCGAAGAGCCGCCGGCAGCGGCCGAGAAAACGGCTAAGTCGCACTTCGGCTTGTTCACGCTGTCGGCAAGGACTGATGCCGCATTGCGGGCATCGATCGAGCGCCACCTCACGTCGCTTAGCCGCGACCAAACGCCGTTGCCCGATATTTGCTTTACCAGCACCAGCGGCCGAACGCATTTTCCCGTGCGCTTTGCCGCCGTTGTCGGCTCGAAAGAACAACTGCGAAGAGCGCTGGCCGCCGAATCCGGCAATGGCGCCACGCCTGAGCGTGTTGGAGAGCGCCGCCTAGCCTTTCTGTTTTCCGGGCAGGCGTCGCAATACGCACGAATGGGCGCGGACCTCTATCGCCGTCAACCGGTATTCCGGCAGGAAGTTGATCGCTGCGCCGAGATCGTGGGCAACCGTTTGGGGCAGCCACTGACGGACGTACTCCTCGGCGACGATGCGGATTCCATTCTGATCGACGAGACCGCCTACACGCAGCCGGCGCTATTCGCGGTCCAAGCCGGCCTCGTCGCGCTGTGGCGGTCCTGGGGCGTCGTTCCCGACGTCGTTTTAGGGCACAGCGTCGGCGAGTTCGCGGCAGCCTATTGCGCGGGCGTGTACACGCTGGAGCAAGCGGTTGGGCTGCTCGTGGAACGTGCGCGCCTCATGCAAGCTCTGCCGCGGGACGGCGCGATGGCCGCCGTTTTCTCGGACCAAGAGACTGTGACGGCTTCGATCGAGCAATTGGACCGTGCAGACATCGCAATCGCGGCCCTGAACGGCCCGCAGAACACGGTCATTTCGGGGGCGCGTGACGCGGTGACGGCTCTCATGGGGCGTTTTGACCGCCTCGGCATTCGAGGCCAATTGCTGACCGTGTCCCATGCCTTCCACTCTCCGTTGATGCGATCGGCCGTGGCCGAGTTCGGTCGTATCGCCGCTGGCGTGCAAGGCCAGACGCCGAAGATCGTGTGGATCTCGACTGTATCCGCTGCGCCGATGCGGGAGCCGCCGGGCGCGGGATATTGGTGCGACCACGCGCTCAATGCCGTGCGTTTTGTCGAGGCAATCCAGGCGCTGGGCCAGACTGGCGCTTCCGACTTCCTCGAAATCGGGCCAGGCAACACCTTGCTCGCGCTTGGGCGACAATGCGTGAAAGAAAACGGAAAAACATGGCTCGCCTCGCTCGGCAAGCGCGGAGAATTGAAAGCGATCCTGACAAGCCTTGGCGAGCTTTACCGTCGCGGTTACGACGTCGATTGGGACGCATTCAATCGACCATACCCTCGCCGTCGCGTGTCGCTACCGACCTATCCTTTCGAGCGCCGCCGTTTCTGGATCGAGGCCGACGCGAATGCGCGATCGGCGGGACCTCTTTCCAATGGGCTGACCGGCATACGCTTGCGCTCGGCCTTGCCGGATGCCCAATTCGAAAGCGCCTACAGCTTGCAACGTTTCTCTTATCTTGATGATCATCGCATCTATGGCATGCCGGTGCTGCCGACGACGATTGGTGTGACGGCTTTGCGGGATGCGGCGTGCCGGTATTTCGGCTCCGACGCAGTCGAGATCGCCAATCTGCAATACCGCGAGGCAATGGTGTTGCCGGAAAGCGGCGAGCGGATCGTGCAATCGATCCTCACGCCGCTGGGCGATTCGGCAGCCGAGTTTCGCTTCGCCAGCATCGGTACGAATGGCGCCGATACGTGGCGAACCCATATGGTGGGCGTGGCGCGAAAGGACGACGACCCGGCGCGCAATGGTGAGATCGCCGCTCCTCGGTTCGATCATATCGGACAACGGTGTGCCGGTTTTGTCCCGGTCGACCGCTATTACGAAACCCTGCGCGCTTTGGGATTGGAATATGGCGCATCATTCCGCGCCATCGAGACGCTACAGCGGGGTAACGGCGAGGTCCTGACGCGAGTTCGGTTGCCCGCGCATCTCTCCCATGATGGCCAGGCGGGCCTGCATCCGGTGCTCCTCGATGCCTGCCTGCATCTTTATCCGGCACTGGTCGCGGACTATG
>VAZL01000293.1:0-4552 GCA_005883445.1 Alphaproteobacteria bacterium
ACTTACGTCGATGAGTTCTCCGGCTTCGTTGGCCAAAGGCCGGCGATCCAGGAAGGAAACGCTCGGATCGGAGAATACCGACACGACTCTTTCAAGTTCCGCTGCCCCACAATCGGCAAGCGTCGCAAGAGCGGAGGCGGAGGTTGGCGATCGGCGGTATCGATTCTCGTCTCGTTCCGAGAGGCGGGTAAACACCACCTGGGCGATGCGTTGTTCTCGGTCGCTCAGTCCCGCCAGCAGCTCGTCGGCATGCTTGTTGAGAATGCCCTTCAGACCGCCGTGCGTCACGTAGCGGTCATGGGTGAGCATGACGGCTTGTGACGGCGCGGTTGAGTCGGGTCGTGGGGGAGACTTGGAGAGGCCGGCGGCGGAGACCGCGTTGTTCCAAAGCCACGAAAGGGCATGCTGCATTAATGGCAAATGATCGGGGCTGTAGCCGATCTCGGACGAAGTGTCCTTGACCATGGCCTCGGCCAATTTTTCCTCGACCACGCCATGGTAGGGTTCGGGCGGCATTGAAATGACGCTTTTGATCTCCGAATCGCGCAGCACCGGCGTCATGAACAATGTTGCGTTGATCGCGTCGGCGAGCTTCGGAAAATTGGCGCACTGTTCCAAAAAATCGGTTCTCATGGTGACCACGAGAAACAGGTTGGGATGCGCTTTGGTCCAGAAGGCAACGATCAATTCGAGCAATGATTTGCTTTCGCTCTGCGCCGCGACTTGCGACCCAAAAACTTCCTCGAACTGATCGATGAGAATGAGCAGGGGGTTTGGCGCCGCTCGCGGCGCCAGTGTTTCGGCCACCAGCCAAAGTCCATTCTCGTCCGAGCACAAGACATCGTAGATCTGATCCGACACGTCGTTTGCGCCTGCGTCGGTCCGCAGCTCCGCGAGCGCATAAGCCAAGTTGCGCACGGGACGATCGCCTGGCCGCATCTCGGCGACTCGCCAGTTCGCTCCGGCGTGCGTGAGCAGTCCCGCTTCCAAGGCGGGTATTACGCCCACTTTCAGCAGCGAAGATTTGCCGCATCCCGACGGGCCGACAACAAAGACCAAGTGGCTGGAGTTCAAACGCGCGAGGATTTCGTCTTTCGCGCGATTGCGCCCGTAAAAGATCAGGGATTCATCTTCAGTCGCGGTGACGCGGAAAGGCCGCAAGCCGGGGAATGGCGACGCCGGCCAGCGCGGAGCAAACACAATCTGGTCGTCGAGACTTTGCAGCACCTCCGCTTGCTCCGGCTACGCGCCGCCACCCACGATCTTCTTTATTTCATCGGCGACCTCATTGATCGGCACGCGGTTGTCGGGGGTTACTCCGACGACGGTCTTGAATTTGAACGCCGGCACGAACTTCCCCTTCTTGCGGTCCTCCGGCCCCGTGACGAAGATCCTGGTCTTCGCACCTTCCTCGCCCATCATCTGTCCCAGCTGCTGGATGATCCTGCTGGCCCAATTCCATTCTTGATCGAAGCAGAGGACAACGACGGTGTCGGCGCGAGAAATGTCTTCTTGCAACGGCATCAAGCGTATCTGCCCGGAATCGTCCTCCTGGCCCGGGATAATCGAAGACCGCTCGGCCTCCCGCAACGCCTCGGTCACGGTGTGCTGAAGTTCGTCACATTTCACTTGGCCGACTCTTGCATTCGAGCACACGACGGCAAGTTGCTCCGCTCCTTTGCTCGGCTTTGGCGCGGTATCGAGCTTGCCGCTGATATATCGCACGAACTCGTCGGTATCCGCCGCGTGAATCAAAATATCTGAGCCGCCGCGCGCGTTGGCTTCCACGTTCGCCAGGAACGACCGGTATTGCTGGTTTCTGACGGTGCTGAGGTCTGTTGTTTGCAGCCAAAGATGGACCGGAATTCGGTATTGCTTGGCGAGTTGAAATTGCAGGCCCAAGGGCCCGCCGTCTTGCCCTTTTGGCCAGAGCTCGGAATTTTGGTTGGCGATCAGAACGATCGCGTCCGACGCAGGAAGATATGTCTCGAATGCGCTTCTCACCGTGGCCTCATCGACCGGGTCATCGCCGGCGGGAGGCACGATCTTGAATCCGGCCTTGTCGAGCCGCGCGCGAAGGTCTGATCGCAGCTCGTGCAAGCTATCGTGCATGTAACCGAGGAAGAGGGTGCGGCCCACGCGCGTGGGGACGATCTCGGCCTTCCCTTGCGTTGCCGCGCTGACCGACGTCCTGCCCGCCGTCCACTCCATCCGCTTCAATTGCGACGCCATGGCATCGGCGAGGGTCCAAACCTCCTTCCAATAGGCCTTTTCGGTCTCATCGGGCTGCGGCCATCCGAGTGGTTTGCCCGGATGGTCTGGATGTTCGGTCGTGTAGAAGGTGTAGCCGGGGAGAGTATCGCCGTCGGGTTTGAGCGCGGGCGGCCATCGCTCGACGGCCGTATTGAACGCCTTGACGACAAAAATTCTGTCGTTGCTGCCGACGTGATCGGAAAACCATTTGAGCTCGTCGAGGCATCAAGGCGAGTCCAAGTAGAAATCCGACATCACCACCAGGAACAATGCCGACTGTTTTATTTTGGAATTGATGCTTTTGGAGAGCGGAGAATTCCCGTCGAGCGCCGGATCCATCCAGATCGAAACGCGACGTTTTTGATCTTTCGTCCCCAAGAACACATCGAGTTGACTGCTGAGGTCATCGACCAGCGACTGCGTCCATTTGCTGATGAAATCGCTGCGCATGCCGCGGAAGCCGGCGAGCGGCTTGGGGCCGTGCGCGTAGCTGACAAATACGTCGTGCGCAAAACCCGGAACGTAAGGCACGCTGAACCCCTCCAGCGGTGGAATGTTACTACTCGCTGATCTCCAACTTCAAGGGCTGACCGCAGAGACAGCGCGACTTCGCGACGCAGTATAGTCGATCGCTATGGAGCGAATGGGCGCGTCCTCGCGCAGGCGCGTGCGCCTGGCGCGGCCTCTCTTGGTCGTCATGCCGACCCCCGCCGATGCGCGATGGGAGCTGGCGGAAGGGGAGCGTGAGCCCTCACCCCTTCTTGGCCGAAGTTGGATAAATCGGGCTTCGGGGGCGCCATGGCGACGCGGTCAGCCGCGATTGCGCGCGCTTTCTTCGATCAACTCGACGAGCGCGCGCGTGATCGCCCCGTCCGGTCGCGCAAGCTCGTCGAGGATCGAATAGTGGTGGCGTGCGGGCAGAACGGTAAGCGCAACCGGCAGTCCGCGCTCGCGCGCGGCTTGCGCATAGCTCGCCGATTGCCGCCGCAGCTCCGGCAGTTCGTCGCTGCCCACGAACAATCGCAACGGCGGTGAGCGGTCGCCGAGCACGCGAAGGGGCGAGAGCGTTGCAATCTCGCTCGCATCAAGGGCGAGTTTTTCATTGAGGTAATTGAGCGCGATGGGCTCCAGATCGAAGATGCCGCTGATGGGAAGGCCCCCGCGAAAGGCCGGGTGGCCCGACACGATCGCGGTGAGATGTCCCCCGGCCGACCAGCCGCCGACGAACAGCCGGTCGCGGTCGAAGCCGAACTCGTCGGCGCGATCGCGGAGAACGCTGAGCGCTTGACGGATTTCTTCAACGATGTCGGTGAGGCGAACGTCCGGCGCCAGCGTATAGCCGACGACGGCGACGTCGATGCCGTGGGCGCGCGGTCCCTCGGCGAGGAAGGCGAAGATGTCCTTGTCGTTGCGCTGCCAATAGCCGCCGTGAATGAACACGAATAGCGGCGCCCGTGCCGCGCCCGCGGGGAAGTAATCGAAGCGCGCGCGCGGTCGGCTGCCATAGGGAATATCGAGGCGCGCGCGGGGGCTTGCCCTCACCGCGGTGCTCAATTCGCGCCAGCGCGCGAGCCAGTCCGCGCTGTCCGCGACGGCGGCGCCGTTGTTGTAGGCGGCGTCGAGGGCGGCGCGGTCCATGCCCCGGTAGATTGCGGCTGCCGGTCGCGCCGATGTTTCCGTCATGTCAGGCCACCGTCTCGGACACGCGCGCCGGCGCCATGTGGCTCGTGAGCCGTTGCGCGAGCTCGCGCCGCACGGCGTTGAACTCGGGCGAGGATACGTCGCGCGGGCGCGGCAGGTCGATCCTGATGTCGCTTTCGATCCGTCCCGGTCCCGCGCTCATCACCAGGACGCGGTCGGCGAGCAGCGCCGCCTCCTCGACCGAGTGGGTGACGAAGAGGATGGTCACGCGCGTGCGCGTCCAGATCTGCAACAGCTCGCGCTGAAGCTGCTCGCGGGTGAGCGCGTCGAGCGCGCCGAACGGCTCATCCATCAGCAGGATATTGGCGTTGTTGGCGAGCACCCGCGCGATCGCGACGCGCTGCTGCATGCCGCCTGAGAGCTGGCTCGGATAGCGGTTGGCGGCGTGCTCGAGCCCCACCAGCTTGACGAATTCGTCGGCGATGTCCTCGACCTCCTTGCGCGGCAGCTGGCGCTGGCGCGGGCCGAAGCCGATATTCTGCCGCACCGTCATCCACGGAAACAGGGCGTAGTCCTGGAACACCATGCCGCGGTCGCTGCCGGGCGCGGTGACGGGTTTGGCCCCGACCAGGACTTCGCCGGTGGTGGGCTCTTCGAA
>VAZL01000293.1:4577-32126 GCA_005883445.1 Alphaproteobacteria bacterium
GCCTCTCGATCGTCGCGTCGATGCGCGCGAGCGCTTCGACCTCGCCGTCGCCGACTTGAAAGCGCTTGCTCACGCCACGGATAACCACGTGGGGCCGCTCGGCGCTACGCATGGTGTTGCGGACTCCACTGCAGCACGCGATTGCTGATGACGACGATGATGCGGTCGGTTACGAAGCCGCAGACGCCGATGACGATCATCCCCGTCACCACCAGGTCGGTGCGCGAGAGCGTGCGGCCGTCCATGATCACGGAGCCGAGCCCGGTAGGCACGCCGGTCATCTCGCCGACCACGATCAGGATCCAGGCAAAACCGTGCGCGATGTGAAGCCTGTTGAAGATCGACGGCAGCGAAGCCGGAAACACGATCTGACGGAACATGGCGGAGCCCGAGCAGCCCAGCATGGCGGCGGCCTCGAACAGCCGCACATCGACGGAGCGCACGCCGAAGATAGTGTTGAGCAGGATCGGATAGAACGCGCCGAGGAAGACCAGAAAGATCGCCGCGTTCGGCCCCAGCCCGAAGAAGATCATCGACAGCGGCAGCCACGCCGTCACCGGAATCGGCCGCAACAGGTTGATCGTCGGGTCGAGCAGCTGCCGCAGCAACTTGATGCGCCCGATCATCAGGCCGAGCGGAATGCCGATCAGCGCGGCCAGGAAAAAGCCGCCGTAGACCCGCGTCATCGACTTCCAGATATGGGTCAGGATGGTCGCGCTGAAGGCATCGTCATAGACGCCGCCGAACGAGAAGTCGTACATCATCACCGCGACTTCGCGCGGGCTCGGAACGAGCCGCGTGCCGGTGATGGCGACGGCGCGGTCCCATAGCAGGATCAGCACGAGCGGAAAGCCCACCCCGAGCGCGACCGCGCGTACCTGTTCCGCAAGGCGCCGGCGGCGGCGGGCAGCCGACGGCGCTTCCGGCACGGATTGGGGCGTCGCCTCCGGAAGCGCCGTGACTTGCTCGCTCAAGACGCGTCCCTCGTTTGCCTACATGAACTGCTTGGTGATGTGGCGGTTGAGGTCGGGCACCTGGCGGATCTGCTTGTTCTCGAACATCAGCCGGGTATAGGCGTTGGCGCGCTCCATGAACACGTCGTCGAGCTTCCACGCGAGTTCGACGTTCGGCACCGCAAGCTCGACGGATTTCTTTTGCTGGCCAAGCTTCTGCATCGCCATCTCGACGATCTCTCCGGGATGCGCCATGGCGTAGTCGACCGCCTGACGGTGCATGTCGACGATGAGCTTGACGCGGGCGGGATTGTCTTTGACCGCCTTCTCGCTCGCGGACAGGATCATGTTGAGGGGTCCGATGGGGGTCGAATAGGGATACTCGACCAGCCGGCCGGTGCCGTTGGCGAGGCTGATGCCGGCCGCCGGCTCCGCGCCGACATAGGCGTCGACGTCGCCGCGCGCGAGCGCCGCGGCGTGGTCGCTGAATTGCAGCCGGATCGGCTGGATGTCCTTGATCGACATGCCTTCCATGCGCAGCCGCTCGAGGATCACCGCCTCCTGCGTCGATCCCGGCCAGATCGCGACCTTTTTGCCTTTGAGATCCTTGATCGTCTTGATGTCGGTGTTCACCCCGGCCATGACCGCCATGCCGCGGTTGTTGGCGTTGGCCACGATCAGCACCGGTTCGCCCGCCGCGGCCCCGAGCAGGAACGCCGCGATGCCGTGGATGCAGGTGTCCACCGTGCCGGTGAGCACCGCGTTCTTGCCGTCGGTCGGGCTCTCGAACGGAATGACCTCGACGGTGTAGCCGGCGGGAACGAACTTCTCGTAGAAGTAGGCGGAGATGCCGTGGATGAGCTTCAAGGTTCCGACCTTGAGCACTTTATCCTGGGCGTGAACTTGCGGGGCAAAGGCGATCGACAGCGCCGCGACGAGGACGGGCAGCGCAAGCTTGAAGGGCCGGGCGAGCATGAAGAAAACTCCCTCTGGATGATGGGCATGCCCGGCAGCATGCGCCGCCAACCTAGCGCATCTCCTCCAAAGATGCAGCCGTGAATCGGACGCGCTCTGAATCCTCCGCACCGGGGAGAGACGAGAAAGACGTGTCCTCTGCGCCGCTGCCTAGGGTTGAAGGGCGGCGCATGACGGCAGGTCATGCGGTCGCAGCCGCAGGTCTCAGAACACCGTGCCGTCGGCTGCCACCGCAATCGGTGGGGGACCATCGGGCGGGCGCAATGCGTGCGCGATTTTTCGTCCCGCGCTCCAGGTGCCGCCCTGCAGCAACTGCGGCATGGTGAAATTCGAATCCAGCCCCAACCTTTCTCGCACCAGACCAACCAATGGGTCCATCAGCGCGACGGTGAGCGCGCGCCATTCGACGACGAGCTCTGAGCCGACGTCGTGCCGCAGCAGCGGATCGATGGCCGCGCGCGGGCGGATCGCGCCGAGATCGACGAGGAGGCCGCCGTTGCGATATTCGGCGAGCGCGGTGAGCTCCTGCGGCCTCTCCACGGCGAGCCCCGCCGCCTCGAGCGGCTCGATGAGCGAATAGGCGAGCCACTGCGAGAGCTTGTGGAACGGCACGACCTGGTCGGAGGCGTCGCCGGTGCGCACGGCGGGATGACGGCCGGCATCGCCGACGGGATATCCGCGGACGGTCAGCCCCGAGGGCCAGATCGACGATAAGCCGTCGAGCAGCGCGGTCAGGAGCCTCGCCGCCGGGATGCGCCCGTCGCGGGCGACGTTGCGACAATGGTCCGCCAGGTTGCCAGGACGCGCTCCCTCGCGTGCGAACAGATCCGCGCGATCGGCGAGCGCTTTGCCGAGTCGGCGCAGCAGCGCGCTACGCGCGTCCAATCCGACCAGCGGATTTTCCGCATCGACCTGAAAATGGCGCGCCAGCGTCGCTGCGTCGATGGTTGCGAGTGCGACGCTGTCGACCCGCCACGGCCGGGCGGGGTCGGCGGAGAATACTCCCGCGCGAAACATGTCGAAGCTCGCCACGGCGAGGCCCTCGGAACGCGCGAAGGAGAGGCCGCTGTCTCGTTCGCGGTAGCGCCAGCGATCGCCGGCGCCGGCGTCGAGCAGCACGCTCACGGTCGCCAGGTCGGCGGCCATGCGGGCGCGCTCGAGGCCATCGGCGTCGCTGCGCGCCGCGAGCTCGCCCCAACGGTCGACGCCGCCGGCCGAGAAATGGCGCCAGCGGCTGTGCCGCTCGGAGACGGCTTTCGTCGAGGGCGAAATGGGGCGAGCGGCCGTCGGCCACCCAGCGATGCACCACGCCGCAGCGCTCGCGCACCGCGGCGGCATCGTTGAGGTTGGCGAGGTGCGACGGCGACGAATTCGACTCCGCTCGCGCCGTCACTCGTTGAGGCCCCGCCCGACCGTGCCGGCGTAGTCGCCGCGCGGACGCTCGCCGGCGAAATAGCCGGCGGCGAGCTTGGCCTCGATCTCCACGCGCGCGTCGGGAGGAATCATCTCGTCGGGCAGCGGCACGCGTTCGTCGATGGCGATGCCTTGGCGGATGAGCGCGTCGCATTTCATGTCGCTCATCGAGGCGAAGCGATGAATGCGGGTAATGCCGAGCCAATGCAGCACGTCCGGCATCAGCTCCTGAAACCGCATGTCGCGCACGCCGGCGACGCATTCGGTGCGCTTGAAATAGCCGGCTGGGCGGTCGCCGCCCTGCTGGCGCTTGCGCGCGTTGTAGACCAGGAACTTGGTGACCTCGCCGAGCGCGCGGCCCTCCTTGCGATTGTAGACCACGAGCCCGACGCCGCCCGCCTGCGCCATCTGGATTGCGATCTCGATGCCGTGGGCGAGATAGGGGCGGCAGGTGCAGATGTCGGAGCCGAACACGTCGGAGCCGTTGCACTCGTCGTGAACGCGGCAGGCCAGCGGAGTGCTGCCGTCGCCGAGCTTTGCCGGATCGCCGAAGCAGTAAATCGTGGTGCCGCCGATCGGCGGCAAAAATACCTTGAGGTCGGGCCGCGTCACCAACTCCGGATACATGCCGCCGGTCTGCTCGTGCAGGCCGCGGCGCAGGTCGGTTTCGTCGAGACCGAAGCGCTCGGCGATGCCGGGCAGATGCCAGACCGGGTCGATCGCCGCCTTCATCACGCGAACGCTGCCGTGGGCGGAGACGATATCGCCGTCGGCGCGGACGCGGCGCGCCGCGATGGCGGCGCGGATTTCGGGCATGTCGATATGGGCGCGGGTGACCGCGATGGTGGGCCGCACGTCGTAACCGCGCGCGAGGTGATCGCGGAAGACCTCGCCCACCACGTGTCCCCAGGGATCGAGCGATACGATCTTTTTGGCATCGCACCATTGCGGATGCGGTCCGATGTGCTCGACCGGCGCGGTATCCGTGAGATCGGCGATATGATCGTGGGCGAGCGTCCTCGCCGCAATGGCGAGGGCGCGATAGACCGAATAGCCGCCGGCGTGGCTTCCGACCGCGTTGCGATGATTGGCGTTGCGCAAGGTCGCGATCACCGGGCCGCGTTCGGCCGCGGTCGGCGCCCCCCAGACGAGATGCGGCCGCTCCGTCATGCTTTGGGTGGGCGACCCGTTTGCGGTACTCAACGGACTCGGGTTCATGACAGACCTCTAGGGACGTCAGCCGCGGGGTTCATGACACACGCTACTGACGTCGATGTGACGCCACGGACGCGCAATCTCAGCCCAGCGGCTGAGCTGCGAAAAAACAAACAGGATAATCGAAACTAGACCTGCGCGCAAGCTCTCTCCTCCCTGAAGGCAGGGTGCCGCGGCAGTTTGGCGGCAGTGTCTTAAGAGACTCTGTCTCTTTTCCGCTCGTCCCCGTGCGGAGTGCCCCAGCCCTCGGCCCTGGATTCCCGTTTTGCCCTGCGGTCGGCACCGTCTTATTCAACTTGAGACGTGACTCCTGAATGACGGCTGGGCTGCGTTCGGCCTCAATTCGCTTTACGAAGGCGGCGATGGCGTGAATTTTGATGCGCGCGTCTGCATTCAACTCCCCTCGCGTCCCGACAGGCCGGAAAAGCGGGCGTCGGCGAGGGCTTCACCGTGGGAATCTGCATGGGCACGTGCGGCGGCGGGGGAAGAAGCGGCGGGCCGACTTGGCTTGGTGCGGGCGCGAAGACTTGCGCCTGAGCCACGTTGGCGGCTCCTGCAACGACAAACATCCACAGCAACGCTCCCCGCAAAAGGAGCACCCGGTTTGCCTTCATGCTGTGCAGATCTATGACCGTTCGAAACGGAATGTAAGTGCTATCGAATTCGAGGTCATCTCACCGACGGCGGTGGTGCGACCGCAGCATCGGTCTGGCCGCTGGCGCTGAGCGCCTTGGCGACGAAGCCGGAAGCCTTCATCTCCTCGATGAACTCGCGCAGATACCGCACGCCGGCCTCGCGGCCCTTGGGCGTGCCCATGGCTTGCTCGATGACCATAAAGCGACCCGGGATCACGCGCGTATCCGGGTGCTCTTTCGCGAATGCCACGATCGGCTGCTTCACCCCGGCCGCGGCTTCGAGCCGATCCTTGCGGAACAGCGCAAGCGCTTCGGGTCCGCTCGATTCCCGCACCAGTTTTGCATGCTTGAGCGCGCGAGTGAGATAAAGATCGTAGGCGCTGGCGCGCGCCACGGCGACGCGCACGCCGTCGCGGTCGACGTCCTCGACGGTCTTGAGCGGGGAGTCCACCGGCACGACGTAGGCGCCCTCGATCACGACATAGGGCGCGGTAAAGTCGATGCCCGCGGCGCGCACCGGGTCGATCGCCAGGAATGCGATGTCCCAGGCGCCCTTCTGCAGCGCGTCGAACACCTTGCCGGCGGCATCGAAGGTGACGAATTCGATCGGAACGGCGAGGCGCTTGGCGAGTTCGCGCGCCAGCTCCGCCGAGACCCCGCGCGGCTCGCCGGTCGCCGGGTCCTTCTGCGCCAGCACGATATTGCCGAAGTTGATCGCCGCGCGCAGCTTACCGCTCGGCGCGAGCTCGGTGACGACGTTGCGTGGAACATTCTCGGCCATGGCATCAGGTACGTGAAACGAGAGCAGAAATGACAGGAGCGCAAGCGGTGCGAGCGCCTTGATCATGGAGGGATCCTCGGACGCAACCCACTCGGGCAGAGTATCCGAGCTTGCTCGCATTGCAAGGCCGCTCGCCCGAGCCCGCGTCCGGCCTGAGTTGACGCCGAACGTCCCATGGGCGAAGCCATACCGCGTTGATCTAGCGAGCGAGCACAGGGAGGGCAGCGATGGCGAAGATCACCAGGACCAACCCCGAGGGCATCTCGAAGCCGTTTTCAAATTACTCGCATGTGGTGACGGCCGAGGGCGCGCAGAAGCTCGTATTCTGCGCCGGCCAGGTCGGGGCAGACGTGGACGGCAAGGTGCTGCCGCCCGACGATTTCGACGCCCAGGCCAAGATGGTGATGGCCAACCTGACCAAGGCGCTCGCCGCCGGCGGCGCCAAAATCTCCGACGTCACCAAGATCACGATCTACATCTGCAGCCCCCACGACGTGCCGAAGGCGCGCGGCATCCTGCACACTTATTTCGCCGGGCAGCCGCCAGCCAGCAGGAGATCGAAGCGATCGCCGCGGTGTGACCGGCTTCTCGGGAGCCAGCGCGCGTCCAATTCCGCCCGCCTCATTCCACATAATTGCCTTACAAGTTCCATTCGTTGGTCGAAACTGGCGCTCAGAACATGTGCCGTGGGGAATAGCGTTGGGGTACCGGGGATGTATCTTCTGGCCGTTTTCCGAGCCATTACAGCCGTCTTGACGCACCGCCGCTATCGACCGGAGTTGCACTACATGCGCGGCCCGGGACCGAAGTGGCACGAGCGTCACGGCCGATAGCCTGTTCGTAGAAGCCGCTGGTCGGCTTCGCCCGTGCCGGTCTCGACCGACGACACGGACGCGATAGGCAGTTAACTCCAAAACAATCTTGCCGGCGGACGCCGCGCCCGCAGATCGGGCGGCTTGTCGCGGCGTCCGAGAAATAATTTGCATGAGGTGGGCGAAAGGCTCATTTTTCGCCGCCGACGATCGCTTGCCGGTCCGGCGGGGAGTTGTCATGCCTCACATTCGATCGCGTGCATTCGGCCCAAACCTTAGCGTCGCAAGCCTTTGCATGAACGTTTGCATCGCCGCGGCGCTGCTTGCCGTCGACGCGTCCGCCGCGCATGCCGGCAAGATCAAGATGGTGTTCCCCGGACCGGTCACGACCTTCTCGCTGCCTTATCTCGTGGCGCAGAAGAAAGGCTGGCTGGGCGATCTCGAGGTCGAGGACGTGCATGTCACCGGCGATGCCAACGCCATGCGCGTCCTGCTTTCCGGCAACGCCGATATCGGCCTCATCGGCACGCTCAACGTGCTGGCGTCGATCAATGCCGGCGCCAGCATCCGCGCCGTGCATTCCTGGCAGCCGATCGGCGACTACAGCCTCGTGCTGGCGACGGGCAAGGGGAGCAAGCTTGCGGATGTCGCCGGCAAGACCTTCGCATCGTCCGGTCCCGGCGGCCTGCCCGATCAACTTCCGCGGCTCATCATGCGCAAGCACGGCATCGATGAAACCACGGCGCGTTTCGTCCAGGTGGGCGGCCACGCCGCCCGCCTCCAGGCCGTGATCGGCGGCCGCGCCGATGCGACGCTGGTCAACACCGTCACCGCGCTCAAAGGCGTAAAAGACGGCAAGGTGACGGTGGTGGCGAGACTGTCGGCGGAATTCCCGGGCCTCGGTTACGTCTGGAACGTCGTGCGCACCGAAGCGCTCGCGAAACCCGAGCTTGCCGCTGCCTTCCAGACCATGACCGACATCGGAATCCGCGGATCGCGCTTCGTCATGGCCAATCCCGACGAGGCCGCGGCGATTCTGCACGAGCGGCTCGGCGATCTCGACCTGGCGTTTCTCACGGCGGTGGTGCGCGATCTCAACGGCGAGAATGTCTGGGGGGTGAACGGCGGGCTCGATCCGGCGATCGAGGAATTCACCGCCGACCTCAACGTGAAGCTCGGCAATCTGCCGGTCGCGGCGCCGGCGAAGGACGTTCTCGAGCCGCGCTTCGTCGAGCGCGCGCTCGCGACGCTCGGCAATTACCAGTCGAAATAGCCGTGAGATGAAACCGCCGGCGGCCTCCGACGGCATGGTCGTCTACGACGGCGTCAGCAAATTCTTCCCGGTACGCGCACGGCCGGGCCGCGAGGACAGCGCGGAACTGATGGTGGCGCTCGACCGCATCAACGCGAGCGTGCGCAAGGGCGAGCTGATCACGCTGCTGGGCCCGAGCGGATGCGGCAAGACGACCTTGTTGCGGCTCACCGCCGGGCTGATCGTGGCGGATGAGGGGCGCATCACCATAGCAGGCACGCCGGTGACGGGTCCGCGCAAGGACGCCTGCATGGTGTTCCAGAATTTCGGCCTGCTGCCGTGGCGCACGGTGATGGGCAATGTCGAGTTCCCGCTCGAGATCGATGGCATGGGCGCGGCCGAGCGCCGCGATCGTGCGCGCGATTTCATCGAACTGGTGGGGCTCGGCGCCTTTGCCGAGCACTTTCCCCATGAATTGTCCGGCGGCATGCAGCAGCGGGTCGGCATCGCGCGCGCGCTGATGCGCAAGCCCATTCTCATCTTCATGGACGAGCCCTTCGGCGCGCTCGACGCCCAGACGCGCGAGCAGCTGCAGGAGGACTTCCTTGCGATATGGTCGCGCACTGGAGCGACGGTGGTCTTCGTCACCCACAGCATCGACGAGGCGCTCATCCTCTCCGACCGCATCTTCGTGTTCGAGACCGCCCCCGGACGGATCCGCACCGTCGTCGAGTCGCAGGTCGCCGCCGAGCGTCTGGGCGGCGACGTCCGCGCCCACCCCGATTTCGGAAAATGCCGCGCCGAACTGCGCGAGATGCTCAGGAGCGAGCCATGACCTCGTCACTGGAAATGCCGCCCCGCCGGTCGGTCCCGGCGCCGCAGCTGACATGGGCGCAACGCTTGCGCGAGGTTCTGCTGAGCCCTAACGCCATTCGCACCGCCTCGGTCGCGGTCTTTTTCGTGATCTGGGAATATTACGGCCGCCGCATGGACCCCATCTTCATGGCGCCGCCCAGCGCGATCTTTCAGGCCGCGCTCGAGCTCATCCGGAACGGCGCGCTCGAGAAGGCGCTCATCCAGACCTTGTGGCCGTTCGCCGTCGGCATGGCGCTCACCGTCGTGATCGGCGTCGGGCTGGGTATCGTCATGGCACAATGGCGCACGTTGGAATATGTGCTCGACCCCTTCGTCAACGCGCTCTACGCCATCCCGCGCATCGCCCTCATCCCGCTGATCATCCTGTGGGCAGGATTGGAATTCGCCGGTAAGGTCACGATCCTGGTCTCGGTCGCGGTCTTCCCCATTACCGTGAACACCTATTCCGGCATCCGCGACGTGCGCGGCGGGATGTTGGAGATCGGCCGCGCCTATGGCGCCACTGAATGGCAGATTTTTTGGAAGATCATTCTGCCGGCGGCGATCCCCTTCATCATGGCGGGCATACGCTTGGCGGTCGGCTTGGCGATCATCGGCATCATCGTTGCCGAGTTCTTCACCGCCATCAGCGGGCTCGGCGGCATGATCGTCGAATACGCCAATGTGTTCGCGACCGCAAAGCTGTTCGTGCCGATCATCGTCATCGCGCTCGTGGGCGTGGTGCTGACCGAGCTCGTGATGTGGCTAGAACGCCGCATGTCGCGCTGGCGCCAGCTCGAACGCGAGCGATTCTAGAATTCGCCTGCGGGCTGCGAGTTGGCATTATGACCGTTACGGCTGCCGCTGTTGGCGGCCTGCGAGCAGCGCGTAGAGTCGCGCGGGCGTCACCGGATATTCGCTGATGCGCACGTCGAAGGGCGCAAGCGCGTTCTCGATCGCCGAGACGATCGCGCCCGCAGCCGGCACGCAGCCGGATTCGCCGACGCCTTTGACGCCGAGCGGGTTGAGCGGGGAGGGGAATTCGGCGAACGTCACCTCGATCTTCGGCACCTCGGTGGCGCTCGGGAGGAGATAGTCGGCGAACGTGGTGGTGAGGGGCTGCGCCGCATCGTCGTAACCCATCCATTCGTAGAGCGCGTTGCCGATCCCGTGCGCTGCGCCGCCGACGACTTGTCCTTCGGCGATCATTGGATTGATGATCCGGCCGCAGTCGTTGACGACGACGTAACGCAGGATGCGCACTCCGCAGGTCTCGATATCCACCTCGACCTCGACGGCGTGGCATCCTCCGCCGTAGGTAAGCGCGCTCGGCAGAAAGCTCTGCATGCTTTCGAGCCCCGGCTCGAATTGGCCGGGCATGGTGTAGCCGGGCACGCCCGAGACCGCTTCGGCAACCTCGTGCAGGGTCAGCCCGCTGCCCGGCGCGCCGGCAATTTCGATCCGACCGTTGCGCAGCTCGAGGTCGCCCACGCTCACCTCCAACAGGTGGGCGGCAACCTCGAGCGCCTTGTCGCGCACCTTTCTGGCGGCGAGATGCACCGCGGAACCCGCGGTGACGGTTTGACGGCTGGCGAAGCCGCCCTGGCCATAGGGAATGACCGCGGTGTCGCCGGCAATGACGCTGACGGTATCCGGCGCGATTCCGAACTGCTCGGCGCAAATTTGGGCAAGCGCGGTCTTGATCCCTTGCCCCATGGGCATCGCGCCGGTGTAGACGGAGACGCGTCCCGAGCGGCCGATGCGCACGATGCCGGATTCGAACGGGCCGCGGCCCGTCCCCTTGGCGCCGTTGCCGACCCCGATGCCGAGATAGCGGCCGCTCGCTCGATTTCGACGCTGGCGCTCGGCAAAGCCGGCATAGTCGATCGCGTCGAGGGCGGCGCGCTGGTAGCTCGGGAAATCGCCGCTATCGAGCGTGATCGGCGCGCCGGCCCGGGTCTTGAGCGGAAACACATACGGCATCTTTTCCGGCGGCACGAGATTGCGCCGGCGAACCTCGGCGCGATCGAGCTGAAGCTCGTCGGCGATGCGGTCGAGCAGGCGTTCCATCGCGAAGGCGCCTTCCGGATAGCCGGCGCCGCGCACCGGCATGGTGGCGACCTTGTTGGTCTCGACGACACGCACGTCGAATTGAAAGGCCGGCAGCATGTAGGGTCCGGGCAACGCCGTCGACGCGTTGTAGGGAAGGTTGATGCCCTGCGGCGTGTAGGCGCCTTCGTCGTGGATCAGCTGGCCGCGCACGGCGAGCAGGCGGCCGTCATTGTCGAAGGCGACCTCGAGGTCCCAATACTGGTCGCGCTCCTGGACAGCGGCGAGAAAGTGCTCGCGGCGGTCTTCGATCCACTTGATCGGCCGTCGCAACAGCAGGCACGCTGCCGCCAGCGTCACCTCTTCGGGATACATCACGAATTTGGCGCCGAAGCCGCCGCCGACGTCGGGCGCTACGACGCGAAGCTGGTTTTCGTCGAGGCGCAGCATCTTCATCAGAAAGGCGCGTACCTCGTGGGCGAGCTGCGTCGACGACCACAGGGTAAGCCGATCGTCGTTGACGTCGTAGGCGGCGACCGCGCCGCGCCCCTCGATCGAGTGCGCGCCGCCGCGATGCTGCTTGAGATTGACGCTGGCGCGATGGGGTGCGCACGCGAATGCGTCGGCGGCGTCGCCATAGGACTGCTCGAACTCGATCAGGAGATTGCTGGCGCGCGCGCGATGGGCGCACGGCGCTTGCGGTGCGAGCGCTTGCCGGCAGTCCGAGACCGCCGGCAGCGGCGCGTAGTCGACGGCAACGAGGGTCGCGGCGTCCTCGGCGATGTAGCGCGACTGCGCGATCACGACGGCGACGGCCTCCCCGACAAAGGCCACTTCGTCCTTGGCAAGAACGAGCGGGGTAATATCGCCCGGGAGCCGCGCCGTGCGGAATTGCAACGGCAACCGCTCCTGCGCGAGCAGCGGCGCGAGATCCGAAAACGTGAGCACCGCGTGCACGCCGGCGTACTGCCGCGCGGCGGCGGTATCGATGGTGCGGATCGCGGCGTGGGCGTGCGGGCTGCGCACGAATGCCGCCTCGAGCATGTCGGGGAAGGTGAGATCGGCGACGAAGCGGCCGTTGCCCGTGAGCAACGGGCGGTCTTCAAGCCGCTTGACGGCGCGGCCGATGTATTTCGTTTCGTGCACGCATTGCCCTTGAGAATTGTGTTGACGACCCCGCTTACGCCCGCAACGGCTGCGATTACTGCGCCGCCTTCTTCTGTCGTCCCTTGGCCGACCGCGGTCCCATGGGCTCGGGCTGAAACGGGCCGTCGCGCATGTCGAGATAGCCTTTGAGCCCGTGCTGGCGCTGGGCTTCGAACAGCTTTTCGCGGGACTCGTTGTGGGACGAGTGCGCGAGCGCGCCAAGCGCTCCTTCGAGCAGGAGGCCCGAATAAACTCCGGCAGCTTGCATGCCCATCATGGTGATGGCCTTGTTGAGCCGCACCGACGGCTCCGGCACGAGGCAGATGCGTTTCGCGAGCGCGCGGGCTGCGTCCATGAGTTGATCATGCGGCACCACCTCGTTCACCATGCCGATGCGCAGCGCCTCCTGCGCGTCGAAATGGTCGCCGGTGAGCCCCCAACGGTTGGCGGCCTTCCAACCGCACAGCGCGCCGAAGAGAAATGTCGTATTCGAGATATGGCGGACCTCGGGCTGCGCGAACACTGCCTGATCCGACGCGATGGTGATGTCGGCGGCGAGTTGGTACCAAAAGCCTCCGCCCATGGCCCAGCCGTTGACCGCCGCAATGACGGGCTTGCCCAGCCGCCACATATGCGTCCATAGCGCCACGCGGTCGGCGTCGGTGCGCTGCCAGAACTCGATGAAATCGGCGAGCGACTTGCCTTTCGGATCGGAATGCCGGGCGCCGGACTTGTCGGTTGTGCTCTGGTCGTAGCCAGCACAGAAGGCGCGGCCGGCGCCGGTGAGGATGATCACGCGCACGGCGCGGTCCGCATCCGCCCGGTCGAAGATCCGATGCAGCTCAGCCTCGAGCTCGTGCGTGAGGGCGTTCATGCGCTCCGGGCGATTGAGGGTGATGGTCGCAATGCTCTCCTCGACGCTGTAAAGGATCTCCTGGCTCATCCCATCCTCTCGTTGTTGCGGGGCGCCTGTGGGACTGGAGCCCGGCCGAACAATACGCTAGTCCGATCCAAGGTGAAGGCCATTTATGTGGATACGACGATCGCAGTGCGCGGCAAGCGGGTGACGACATGCTCTTGCAGAAGCGCGCGACCACGAAATGAGAGCGGCTTGATGGCGAGCTTGGCGCCGGCCGCTCTCGCTGCCCCTCTCCAAGTCCGCCGCGCTATCCGTCTCTAGCGATTGATGCCAAACCCTTCGACATCGATCTGCGGCCGGCGTCCGCAGACGATGTCGGTGACCACCTGTGCGCCTCCGCAGGCCTGCGTCCAGCCGTTCGATCCCTGGCCGACGTTGAGGTAGAGGTTGGCGATCCCGGTGGCCCCGAGATAGGGCGGTCCGTCCGGCGTCATCGGACGCAAGCCCGCCCAGGCGTTCGGCGCGCCGCCTTTGCAGGCGAGCGCCGCTTGCGGGAACAGCTCGCGCAGGCTGCGCAGCACCGTCGCGGGGCCCGATGCACGAATTGAAACGTCATCGCCGGCGAGCTCGGCTATGCCGGCGGCGCGCAGGCGCGTGCCGAGCCGGGTGATCATGACCTTGTAATGCTCGTCCATTACCGAGGATCGCGGCACCGCCATGTTGGCATCGACATCCATCGTGACGGAGTATCCCTTCACCGGATAGATCGGAAGATTAAGTCCAAGCGGACGCAAGACGTGCACGGCGGCGCTGCCCATTGCCACGATATAGGCGTCGGCGTGGAGGGTGCCTCGATCGGTGATGACGCCGGCGATGCGGCCCCTTTCGAGACGCAGCCGTTTCACGCTCGTGTTGAACTTGAAGACGACGCCGCGTCGATGCAGGAGCTCGGCCAGAGCGACCGTGAATTTGTGGCAGTCGCCGGTCTCGTCATCGGGCAGATGCAGGCCGCCTGCGAAGTCGGCGGCCGCCGCACCCAGGGCCGGCTCCACGGCCAACACCCCTTTGGCATCGAGAACGCGGTGCATGACGCCGAATTCGGCCAGCACGCGAGTGGACTTTGCCGCGCCGGCGAACTCCTTCTCGGTGCGGAAGAGTTGCAGCACGCCGCCGGTGCCGTGATCGAAGGCGATGCCGGTGTCCTCGCATAGCTCCTTGAGACAGGCCTTGCTGTAGTGGGCGATGCGCTGCATGCGCGCCTTGTTGCGCGCGAAGCGTTCGGCGCTGCAGTTGCGCAGGAAACGAATGAGCCATCGCCATTGATGGGGGTCGAGCCTTGGCCGCAAAACCAACGGCGCGTGGCGCGTGAACAGCCAGCGCAAGATGTTCGCCGGCATTCCCGGCGCGGCCCACGGCCCCGCAAAGCCCGGGCAGATGCCGCCGGCGTTGGCGAAGCTCGTCTCCAGGGCTGGCCCGCTCCGGCGGTCGACCACCTCGACCTCGTGGCCGGACTTGGTGAGATAATAGGCCGAGGTCGTTCCGATCACGCCCGCGCCGAGCACCATTACCCGCATGACGCGACCGCGCTCACTCGACCTTGATCTTGGCGTTGTTGATGATTTTCTCGTATTTCGCCATTTCCTCGCGGATGTAGGTCGCAAACTGTTCCCCATCCGACCCGATTGGCTCGAATCCGAGCGCGTTCAAGCGCTGCTTCACGTCAGGCAGCGCCAGCACTTTGGCGACCTCCGCCTGCAGCGTGTTGGAAAGATCGGCTGGCAGGTTCTTCGGTCCCCACAATCCATACCAAGATACGAACGCGAAGCCTTTCATGCCGGACTCTTCCACGGTCGGAATGTTCGGCGCCGCGGCCGCGCGCTTGAGGCTGGTGAGGCCGAGCGCCTTGATCTTGCCGCCCTGTGCCAGCGGAAGCGAGGAGAGCATCGGGTCGGCGAGCAGCTGAATCTGCCCGCTCATGAGATCGGTGAGCGCCGGCGCAGTGCCTTTGTAGGCGACGACGAGCGTGTCGAGGCCCGCGTCGCGCTTGAGCAGCTCGATAGCGAGATGGCCGGCGGAGCCGATGGTGGTGGCGCCGAAGGTGTATTTCTGCGGGTCTTTGCGCACGAGCGCGAAGAAATCTTTCAGATTGTTCGCCGGCACGCTCGGCGTCGTGCTGACGATCAGTGGTCCCTCCGCCAAGAGCGTCACCGGCGTGAAGTCGCGCACGACGTCGTAGGGAACGCTCTTGTAGAGGAGTGGATTGATCACGTGCACCGAGGCCGACACCAACAAGGTGTAGCCGTCGGGCGCGGCCTTGGCGACGGCGTTGGCACCGACTATGCCCGACGCGCCGCCGGCGCGATTCTCGACGATGAAGTGTTGGCCCATCGTCTCGTTGAGCTTCTGCACCACGATGCGCGCGACGCCATCAACTGATCCGCCGGCCGGAAACGGCACCACCACGGTGACGGTGCGGGAGGGATAATTCTGCGCCGTCGCGGCGGCCGCTAACGGTACCACGAGCGCCATCGCAAGCGCGGACACAGTCGCAAATCTCATGGAACGATCCTTCCGTGGGTCGGCTCAGTATGTCCCGGGATAGCTGCCTCCGTCGATCAGCAAATTTTGGCCGGTGATGAAGCCGGCATGTTGGGAGCACAGAAACGCGCAATAGGCGCCGAGCTCGTCCGGCCGACCGTAGCGGCGGGCTGGGTTCGCCTCGGCGCGCGCGCGCCACAGCTCCTCGAAGGTCTTGCCGGTTGCCTCCAGCATTGCGCCGACGTGGGCGCGCTGCGCGTCGCTGTCGAAGATTCCCGGCAGGAGATTGTTGATGGTGACGTTGCGGGCGACGGTCTGCCGCGCAAGCCCGGCGACGAAACCCACGAGCCCGGAGCGCGCGCCATTCGACAGGCCGAGCTCCAATTGCGCCATCTTCACGCTGCGCGAGACGATATTGATGATGCGGCCGAAGCCGCGCGTCATCATGCCGTCCACCGTGAGCCGCATCATTTCGATCGGCGAGAGCATCATCGCGTCGAGCGCAGCGATCCATTCGTCCCGCGACCAATCGCGGAAATCGCCTGGAGCTGGGCCGTCGGCATTGTTGAGGAGGATATCGGGCTCTGGACAGGCGGCAAGCGCGGCAGCGCGTCCGGCACCGGTGGTGATATCGGCGGCAACCGTGGTGACCTTGACACCGGTCGCCGCCGCAATCTCCGCTCCGGCCTTCTCCAGCGCCTCGCAGACCGCGGCTCGCGCCGCTCAGCAGCGCCTGTCGTCCACGCAGTCCGAGGTCCATCTTCAGCCGGTCGTTACGCCCGAGCCGAGCGACGGCCGAAATCCGTAGCCATAGGCTCGGGATATGGCGATATTCACGCTGCGACGGCCGAAATGGGCCCGACCTTGTAGCCGTACTGCTTGTCGAGTCCGAGCTCCTGCACGATGCGAACGCCTTTGGCGAGCGCCTCGCCGTCGAGGTTGGTGAGCGGCTTGCGCAGGTCGCCGGCCGGCAGAGAGAGCGCCTTCATCAGCGATTTCACCGCCACCGGATTGATCGCCGAATAGGTAAAGTGCAGCAGCGGTAGAAGCTTGAGATAAGTGGTCTTGAAATTCTCCGCCTCGGCGTAGCTCGTCCACGGCGTCGAGATGATCGCGAGCTCGGTCGGCGCGATGTTGCCGGTCATGTTGGCGGTGCCGTGGCCGCCGAGCGACATGGTGGGCACCACCAGCCCGAGATTGGGGCTGTCGCAGCACATCACCGACACCTTGGGCCTGGCAGCCAGCACCTGCGCGACCTGTCCGACGCGGGCGGTCGATTCCTTGTGCACCACATAGTTCGGATGCTTGAAAATGCGAAGGAGGTGATTCCAATGCAAGTCGCTCTTCACCCGCGGCGGGTTGTTGTAGATGCCGAGCGGCAGATCGGTCGCATCCGCGACGTCGAGGAAGAAGCGCTCGATATCGCTTTCCGGCGCGCAGATATAGGCAGGCGCCGCCAGGATGGCGCCATCGGCGCCGTTCGCGGCGGCGAAACGGACGTTGGCGATGGTCGCCTCGGTGTTGTTGCCGGTACAGCCGAAGAAGATCGGCATGCGCGGCGTCTTCATCTTCGCGGTCTCGACAATGATCTGCTTCTTTTCCTCCGGCGCGAGCATCGACGTCTCGCCGGTCGAGCCCATGATCAGCACCGCGGACGTGCCCCGGTCCTCCTGGAACTTCAACAAGGTGCGAAACGCGCCGAAGTCCACCGAGCCGTCCTTGTTGAACGGCGTGATCAGCGCGACGAACGAGCCCGTCAGCATCTTGCTCGACATTCCGGTCTCCATTTTCGCGACCTTCAATCCGATTGATCGGTCGTCGCTTTGGCGTCGACAGCGGAGCAATCCCAAGCCGATCCTGCGGTATTTATACGATACCGAGCCTCGGCCGCCTACGGCGTTTTGCCGCGACGCGCGCCCGATTGGTCTTTTGCGCGACGGCGAAATTGGACATCCTGTGGCCCCTTCTTCGGAGCGAAGGCCATGGGTGTGTTGCGAGTGCTCATTGCGATGGCCTTGGCCGGCGCAATGACGGGTTGCGGTCAGGGTCAGGGCCCCAAGGGCGATCCAGGGCCGCCCGGGCCCCCTGGCCCGAAAGGCGATCCCGGTCCGCCCGGCTCCGCATTCGGCATTCGGATCGTTCGATCGAATTGCGACGCCACGAACTGCAGCGTGCAATGCAGTGAGGACGAGCTGCTCTTGACCGCATATTGCGGAGCCCGACGCAACGCCGCCGTCATTCCCAGCGAGCGGGCGGCAACCTGCCGCAGTCCGGTGCCGGCCAACAGTCCGCTGGTCGCGGCATGCGTGAAGATCCCGCCGTAGTGTCCCGCGCTCTAGCCGATGGCAACGTCCACCACGTCAGGTGCGCTGCAACGTGCATTCGGTCTCGACCGGGATTTTAGGGTCGGCGTTCGGCGACCGCATGCGTCGCAGCGTCCTGAGCTGCTTGTAGCCCTGCTTGTCGCACGCGATCTCGACGTCCCGCGGATCGACGTCCTTGCCGAACCCCGGCACCTTGTAGGCGCCGAGCGCGTCGGTGCGCGTGACGATCCCGCCGCGATCCTTGATCCCCACAGTCACCTTCGCATCGGGCACGGTTGCGCCGTTGGTGTCCTTCACGAAGCCGAAATAGGAAGGCCCTTCCTCTTCGCTGTTGTCGTCGTCGTCGCCGAATCCCGCGCCACCTGCCCACAAAGCAGTCGACAGCATGCACGTCACGCCAATGCTCATGCTTGCGACCGACGTGCGCCAACCTCGGAGTTTCATCACTGCCTCCTAACGGCGGGTGGCTGAGGAGCCGATTACTACCCCATCAACAAGGGAATGACTACGGGTGCGTCCCGAAGGGCATTCGCGTGTAGAGACCCCAACGGGATCGCCCAGATCGTAGCAGCCAGAATCTGCAATTTGCCAATCAAGGCTGGCGCGATAGGATCGGCGCAACGCAAGCAGTACAAGCTCTCGGCGCGCAGCCGCGCGCCTCGCGACGCCGAGATGTCGGGATGGGACAGCTATGGACATCATTTCCGTCAATACCTTTTGGACGATATGGCTCCTGGTTCATCTCCTGCTAGCGGTTGCCCTGCTGGGAGCGTTGACGCACCAGGCGGTCGCCGCCGTGATGCCCGTGCGTCAAGTCGCGGGGCCCGGAGGTTTCGTGACGCGCTTCCGTGCGGTGCCCGCAGCTGGTTACGCCACGGCGATTTGCGTTCTGTGGATCCTCACATTCATCGTGGGCTCATACATCTACACCAAGTATCGCATCTACATCCGGATCCCGATCGAACAAGCCGGCTATTGGAAAACGCAGGGCTTCTTCGATTTCAAGGAGCATGTCGCGTCGATCGCGCTGACGCTCCTCCCGGCTTACTGGTTCTTCTGGAAGAACGCCCACAACCCGCAATACGATACGGCACGCAAAATGGTGACCGTATACTTGGCGATCGCATGCTGGTTCCTCTTTATTGTCGGCCACGTCCTCAACAATGTCCGGGGGTTCGGGTCATGAGCACGACCACGTCAACCACCAGAGCAACGCCGACCTCATCATCATTGGCGTCATCAACCAAGTTCAAAACTTTCGCCATCACCTTCGCCATCGTCGGTCCGGTGATTTACATGGTCTGCCTTTTTTTCAATTGGCCGCTCTTCACCTTCCACCCGGCGACAAATCGCATCGCCCTGGGGTGGGAGGCGGCGAGAAGCGGCGAAGGACCGAATATGACTTGGTACGGTTGGACCGCGACGACTCTTCTCGCGGGGAGTGTCGTGAGCTTCCTCGCCACGCTGCTTCCTGAAACCGTGACCAGGAAGATACCGCTCATCCTGGTTTGGCTAATTCCGTTCTTGGCAATTCCCTACCTGGCTTGGGATCTGCGGCAGTGGTGGTTCCATCCTTAGGATGCCGGTGGTGGCGCGCTATCGCGCCAGCTGAGGACGCAGACCGTGATTTCGAAACTCGACCTTGCGGTGATTGTTGCGTCAATCGCGGGGACGCTCGTGTGGATGGAGCACGCACATCGTATCGTCACGGATGCGCCGACACCGGCCGAACGCGACGCTCTTGCAGCGGCCGCAGCCTGCCCAGACAACGAGAATGTTCCTTACAGCAAGACCTGTATCGATTTCATGCAGGGTGGTAGTGTCGCAACAGACCTGCACTGGCGGGTGAGGACAGCGGAGCGCGCGCCGGCAGCGTTGCCGGACGCGCCCGGCCAGGCGTGCCCTCCCAACAACGAAAACGTGCCTTATAGTGCGACTTGTATTAAGTTCATGTCCGGCTGGTTTTGGCGGCCGAATACACCATAAAGCCCGTCTGGGCGTACAGGCTCGTCGCGTAGGACGCGTTGTCCGGAAATGTCAAGTTCCCTCGACTCCCTCGCACTTTTGGCCGTTCCCGACCACCTCGAACGAGCTGCAAAATTTGCGCGACTTGCGACGCAGAACCCGGGAGTGACGCGATGAAATGCCCGGGCACTTGGTTTGCAGCCGCCGCGATTGCCGGCGGGTTGTCATTCGTGGTGCCGCCCGCTGACGCGGAGACCATCGGCGTCTTCACCAAGAGCGCCGGCAATCCGATCGCACGAGCGGTGCGCGCGGGCGCCGATGCCGTGGCCAAGGCGAACGGCATCACGGTCTTCCACTACATACCCACTTCACCCGACAACGTCCCTCAACAAACATTTCTGGTCGATGAGGCGTTGCGTGCCAAGCACGACGCGATCGTGCTCACCCCGGTCGACGTCAAGGCAATGGTGCCCTCGGTGCAGAAGATCAACGCGGTCGGAGTTCCCGTGGTCAATGTCGGCGACCGATTGAGCGCAGGCGACATCGTCGCGTTCGTCGGTTCCGACGACTACAGCATTGCGCTCGACACCGCCCGCGCGTTGCTCAAGGCGATGGGTGGCAAGGGCAACCTCGTAGTTCTGGAGGGGCCCGACACCGTTCCCACCGCGGTCGGCCGACTGCGCGGATTCAAGGACGCGCTGAAGGAATTCCCGGACGTGAAAGTTGTGCTCTCGAAGAACGCGATGTACGCCCGCCCGCCGGCCGCCGACATGCTCAAGGCGATGCTCAAGGCCAACCCCGCGCAGCAGATCGACGGCGTACTTGCGGCCAACGATGCGATGGCCTTCGGCGCAATCGAGGCGTTCAAGGACGGGAAAGGAAAACCGCCGCTGATCGTCGGCATCAATGCCAGCAAGGAAGCCGTCGACTTCATCAAGGCGGGCGAGATGCTCGCCAGCGGCGACTACAACGGTCTGGTCGAGGGCTGCCTCGGCGCCGAGATCGCGATCCGAACCTTGCACAAACAGCCGGTGCCCAAGGAAGTGATGGCGAAGACGGCCGTGGTCGACAAGACCAATTACCAAGCCTACGAGATCCCGGCCGAACGGCGGCGTTGCCCGACTTTGGAGAGCATGGCTGCCAAGTGAACCGCTCCGTCGGTGCGGTCCGGGATCGGCGTCATCGTGGGCACAGGCGACGTGGAGCGCCCAGGAGAGTGAACGAGGAGAATGAAAGCCATGCGCGGTCGCGTCATTGCAGGGATGGTGGTCGTCGCATTTACCGTTTTTGCCATTCTGGCCGTATTGTCGGGCCGCACGGTTGCGCAAAGCCCGTTCGGGGACGCGAACGCTGAACCTGCGCCGTTCAATCCGCAGATGGCCGCCCTCATGAGTATGCTCATCCAGCCGCGCCACACCAAGCTTGGGTTGGCGGGAAAAGCGGAAAACTGGCCGCTCGCGGGCTACATGCTCAAGGAACTCCGGCAGGGCTTTGCCGTCGTCTCGAAGGCGGTTCCTCGCTTCAAGGGCTTGCCGGTGCCGGACCTGGCCGACGCTGCCATGACGCAGCCCCTCACGCTCCTCGATTTCGCGATCAAGCTCGGCTATCAGCGCCAATTCGATGAGGCCTATGAAAGCCTCACCAAGGGATGCAATGCCTGCCACGCGACGACCGATCACCCCTTCATCGTCATCAAGGCGCCGGACGCATCGCCATTCCCCGATCAGGACTTCGCGCCGAAGCGATAGGCGATCCGGTGGTCGGGCGACGCCGAGCCCTGACGCAGCCGACCGGCATGGAGTGACCATTCATGCGTGCCATCATCGCGGCGCTGCTTTGCTTTTGCGCCTGTGAGGGCGCCTCCGCCCAAGCGATCCCGCTCCGCTACGGCCAAGCCTATTCGGCGCTGCGCAGCATCTTCGCGCTGCCGCTCCTCGTTGCGGAGCGCGAAGGCTATTTCGTCCGCGAAGGCTTGGATTTCAGCATGATTCCCGTTCCGGGCGGAGGCGAGCGGCTGATCGCGGCGCTGCACGACGGGACGGCCGACATCAGCCATGTGGCAACACCGTTTCTGATCCAGGCGGCGCTTGCTGGCTCCGACGCCGTCGCCATTGCCGCCGAATTCAACAATCCGGTCTACAGTCTCGTCGCCAAGCCGGAGAATAAAACCTATGCTGACCTCAAGGGGAAACTGATCGGCGTCGCGGCGGAAAACGGTTCGATCACGATCGCGATACGCAAGCTCCTGGCCCTCAACGGATTGCGGAAAGAGGACTTTCGCACCAGGTTCGTGGATGGAACGCCCGACCGTCTCTCCTGTCTGACCGCCGGCGATTGTGATGCGGTTCCGCTGGGCCAGCCCCAGGACTTTGTCGCAATGCGGCGGGGCTATCGGTTGCTCGGACTGTCTACCGACGCCGTCCCCGAATATCTCTACACCGTCACGGCGGCGCGGCGCTCCTGGGCGGCCGCCAACAAAGACACCGTCGCGCGTTACGTGCGCGCCCTGTCCTCGGCGTTCAAGTTCATTCGCGATCCCGCCAAGCACGAGGATGTTCTCAAGACCATCGTCGAGACGACAGGTTTCGCCGAGGCGAATGCCAAACTGACGCTCGCGCTCTACTTCGAACCCGAGCGCGGCATCTTGCCCAAATTAGGCGAGATCAACCTCAAAGGAATGGAACAGGTCATTGCCTTGATGGCCGAGGGCGAGACGATCAAGCCGCCGCTGCCCGCGGCCGAGCGCTTCGTCGATCTGCAATACCTGTACGCTGCGGGCGTTCAGTAAGGTGGACGCCTCTAGCCGGCGGCCGCCACGACCGGCGGCGTGAACACGCGAACCGCCGGCGCCGGCTGGTCCCAGCGCTCGATCTCGACCAGCGCGGTCAGCGCGCTTGTTCCCTGCGCGAGCGGCGACGTCCCGATGTCGAGGGTGAGCACGTTAGGATTGCCGTGCCGCTCGGGCTCGCCCGCCGCATCCGCCGGATCAAACCAAGCGCCGGTGGCCATCACCACCACCCCCGGCATCACGTCGGCATCGACTACGGCACCGGCGAGACAGGCGCCGCGGGGGTTGAACAGGCGCACGATATCGCCGCTGCGAATGCCGCGCCGCGCCGCGTCCTGCGGATTGATGCGCACCGGCTCGCGACCCGCAACCTTCTGCCGGCGCGACACCGGTCCGGGATCCATCTGGGCGTGCAGGCGGCTCGCGGGCTGATGCGTCACCAGATGGATCGGCCATCGTTGCGCGGCCGCGCTTCCGAGCCACTCCGCCGGCGGAATCCAGGTCGGGTGAGGCGGGCAGTCCGCGTAGTCGAAGCCGGCAACCGCCTCGGAAACGATCTCGATGCGCCCGGACGGAGTCTTGAGCGGATGGCGCTCCGGATCGCGGCGGAAATCTTCGAACAGCACGTAATCGCGCTCGCACGGCGGCAACTCGACGAAGCCTTCGGCCCAGAACTGCTGGAAGCCGGGGAGCGCGACGCCCTTGGCGGTGGCGCTCGCGCGCACCTGATCGTAGACCCATTGGCACCAGGCCATCTCGTCGCGGTCTTCGGTGAACGCGCTCTCGTAGCCGAGATGCCGCGCCAGCGCGCGGAAAATATCGAAGTCGTTCTTCGCATCGCCGATCGGGTCGATGGCGCGGTGCATGGCGAGAACGAACGTGTCGCGGGTCGAGCCTCCGACGTCGTTGCGCTCGAGCGTGGTGGTGGCCGGCAGCACGATGTCGGCATGGCGCGCGGTCGGCGTCCACCAGCTCTCGTGCACGATCACCGTCTGCGGCTTCTGCCAGGCGCGCTGCAGGCGGTTGAGATCCTGATGGTGATGGAAGGGATTGCCGCCGGCCCAGTAGACCAGGCGAATATCGGGGAAGGTATAGCGGCGGCCGTTGAAGGCATAGCTCGCGCCCGGATCGAGCAGCATGTCGGCGATACGCGCCACCGGAATCATGGCGCGCGCCGGGTTGAGCGGCAGCGGCACTTCGGGTCCCGCCACATCGACGCGCGGCACACCGATGCCGTTGGTCGAGCCGTGGCCGAAGCCGAAGCCGCCGCCAGGTAGCCCGATGCCGCCCAGCATCGCCGCCAGCACGATCGAAGCCCAATAGGGCTGCTCGCCGTGGTGCGCGCGCTGCAGCGACCACGCGCAAGTGATCATGCTGCGGGTCGCGGCCGCGCGGCGCGCGAGCTCGCGGATGGTATCGGCGCCAACCCCGGTGATCGCCTCGGCCCACTGCGCGTCCTTCGCTATGGCATCATCGAGACCGAGCAGGTAGCGGCGGAAAGGCTCGAAGCCGACGCAGTAGCGGGCGACGAACTCCGTATCGTAGCGCGCTTCGGTGAGAAGCGTGTGCATCATCGCCAGCATCAGCGCGGTGTCGGTATTGGGGCGGATAGGCACCCATTGTGCGCCGAGAAAGTCGGGCGAATCGGACCGGAGCGGGGTGATGGAAACGAACTCGATGCCGGCCTCTTTCGCGCGTCTCAGCCACGTCTCCATGGTGTGAGCGCCGGCGCCGCCGGAGGTGACTTGGCCGTTCTTGGTGGCGAGCCCGCCGAAGGCAAGGATCAGCCGCGCGTGCTTGACGATCGAGGACCAGTCGGTGACCTGGCCTACCACCGGCTGGAAGGTGCCGATCACCCGCGGCAGGACGTATTGCGCCGCGCCGAAGCTGTAATTGGCGACCTGGTCGACGCAGCCGCCGCCGAGGAACAGAAACCGCCGCAGCAGGCTGCGGGCATGATGGACGCGGCCTGCCGACGACCAGCCGTAGGAGCCGCCGAGAATCGCGGCATGGCCGAATGTTTCGCGCACGCGCGCAAGCTCGGAGGCGACGGCGGCGAGCGCTTCCTCCCAGGATACCTCGCGGAAACGGTCGGCGCCGGTGCGCTCCTTTCCCTCGCGCCAGCCTTCGCGGATGGCGGGCCGCGCGATGCGTAAAGGCGAGTGCACCATCTCGGGGATGGCGTCGAGCATGTTCGACGGTGCAGGGTCGCGTGCAAACGGCTCGCAGCGGACCACACGTCCGTCCTCGACCAGGGCCGTGAAGGCGCCCCAATGGGCGAGCTGGGGGAAGCGTGCGACGGTCATGGCGGTCTGCTTTCTGTGGGCTGAGGCGGAGAATGAGCCTTTTGCGCGCGAGACTCAACCGCGCCGCTCGATGACACGGGCGACGGTATCCAGCGGCACATTCGCTGCCAGGACGCATAGCAAGAACTGTGAGATTTTTGCAACGCTTTGCATTTATTTGAATCGGGCCACAGTGCCGGACTGATTTTCTGCTGTCGTGTCGCCCAACCACAACAAATGGGGGTCGCAAAAACGACGGGGCGGCTTGATGCATCAGTCCACGTGGGTGGTGCTGTTACTTCTGATGTTCGGGGAGATTGCTATTCTGGCGTTCGGCGGTTTCATTCTCTGGCTCGCGGGCGAATTTGGAGACGCTCCCAAGTGGACGCGCTTGCGCAGTCTGCGTAAGCGCCGTCGGGCGCAGTAGTCTTCAGCGCCTTGGCGCGCCGGTTCTTCGTGGCTTAAGCGCGTTGACGCGCGTCTTTGACGCGCCTTAAGCGCGCACGCGCACCCTGCTTTGTCATGACATCGTTGGTTATGGTGTGACTGTATCAGGAGGGACGCCAATGTCGATCATTCGCCTTATCCACATCAAGGTCGATCCGTCCGAGACCGAAAACGCCGTGCGGATCTGGAAAACGGAATGCGCTTCGCTCATGATTCAGCAAGCGGGCTGTGTTTCGGAAAAGCTCTTGCGCTGTCGAGACGCTCCCGAATTCATCTCGTACTCGGAATGGGATTCGGAAGCTGCGATCGACGCCTATCGCAACAGCGAAGCCCATAAGGAGATCGTGCGGCACACGCGCGGCCTGAAAGGGGCGAAGGCCGAGGTCAAGCTCTACGATCTCGTGCGATAGGTCAGAAAAGACGCCATTTGCGATTTATGTCGGGCCGCGACACGCGCTTTTCGCCACGGCCTCGCTATTTTGCGCCGGCTTCGACGACGTCGACCTTGACCTTGGCAACGCCTTTGCCGGTGATGCCGAGCGTTTCGGCGGCGGACGCCGAGACGTCGACGACGCGGCCGCGAACGAACGGGCCGCGGTCGTTGACGCGGACGGTGACCGAGCGTCCCGTATCGACGTCGGTGACGCGCAGCCGCGTCCCGAACGGCAACGTGCGGTGGGCGGCGGTCAATTCGTTCTTGTCGAACTTCTCGCCGCTCGCGGTGTGCGGGTCGTAGCTGTAGAAGCTCGCAAGCCCATAGCCCCCGCGTTTCGCGCCCCCGGTCTGTTGCTCGCTCGCCGGCTGCGCATGATATCTGGCGACGACGGACGGCGCGCGATGCCGGGCGACCGTCTTGCGGGCGCCCTCCTGCACGGCCGGACGGCTGCTGGTCATCACGGGCGGCTGCTGCGCGCAGGCTGCCAGCGCCGCCGCGGTCAGCGCCACGGCGAGCAACCGCAGCGCTACCGGCATGCCTGAGGATGAGACCCTGCGCGGACGGCAACAGAAGCGATGTGCGCCGCTGCCCGCGCGACGGCCAAATTCGCGAGCCTGACGGGATTTCGTCCGGGTGTGGTTAATTTGCCACATACGCGGCGGGGAGCGTCAGACGCCAACAAGCGCTGCAAAACTCGTGCGTCGCGCGAAGGGTTGCGTGTCGGGGCGCAGCAACCCTCTCAGTTCGTCATTCCGAGCGCCTTGGCGGCGCGTAGGCGCAAGTTAATCAAGCATTAACGAATCGCGACGCACCATTGAGATACCCCAAGTTGGTGGAGAGATTCCGATGCTCACGAGCAGCAGGTATCTCATGAACGGCAGCCCGCGCTGCTGCATGTTCTGCGGCGAGCCGTTCCGCCCCCGCGATGGCTACGTGGAAGTCTGGCGCACGTCCGCCGGGCAGCACTTCTGCTCGGAGTTTTGCGCCGATGACGCCGAGGAAGCGCAGTTTCGAAAACGCCGCGCCGCTCCGCCCACAGCCGCTGAGTACGTAGCCGGTTCCACCCACATTTGAGACGGTTGCACGACCGGCAACTCGCCCGGCCTGACACCTTGAGGGATACGGACGGTCTGTTCGCCGACTTGATTGCGAAACGTTAATTCGGCGGACATCTCGCAGCAATGCAGCGTGCTTACCTGACCGCCAGCGCAGCGCTGCGTTGCCGGCAAGCGCGCAGCGCTGATGGAGTTGAAGCTGGACGCGCCAACGAAATTCGCCGCCGTGCCGATGCCTGCAGCCGGAGGAGAGCGTCATGACTAAGTCGGAGAACCGCTGTTCATACTGTGGTGGCAAGTTCGGTCTTGTCTGTCATCACCATTGGGGCCTGCGCTTCTGCCGCAAAGCCTGCAAGGAAAACTTCCTTGCGAAAACGGCGAAGGACCATGCGTGCATGAGAAGGTGGTTTGGCTTCTTAGCTCGTAACGCTGCGTAAAGCGAAAACACTGCATTCGCGCGCGAGCAAATCTTAGCCCGCCATCGCAGCGGCGAGCGTCAGAGCCTTCGCTGCAGGAACGTGCCGATCCGCGCCAGCGCGTGACGGCCCTCCGGTATGATGCGCGCAAACAGGTGCCACGCGTGCGGCATGCGCGGCCACACCTCGATTTCCACGTCGCATCCCGCCGCTTTCAATTTCTCGGCCATTCGGATCGAATCGTCGCGCAAGATCTCGTCGCTGCCGACGTGAATCAGTATCGGCGGCAGCCCGGACGCGTCGCCGTAGAGCGGAGAGGCATAGTGATGGCGCGGATCGGCGCCGGCGAG